>NZ_JAELTZ010000161.1:0-326 GCF_016429115.1 Aquitalea sp. ASV15
CCCCCCCCCCCCCCCCCCCCCCCCCCCCCCCCCCCCCCCCCCCCCCCCCCCCCCCCCCCCCCCCCCCCCCCCCCCCCCCCCCCCCCCCCCCCCCCCCCCCCCCCCCCCCCCCCCCCCCCCCCCTCTTAATGATCCGGCGACCACCGAGATCTACACTGTTGTTCGTTCGTCGGCAGCGTCAGATGTGTATAAGAGACAGGTCTACAGCGAGGCCGACGTGCTGCTGGAAGACCCGCAATGGCAGCGCCGCCTGCGCATCAGCCGCAGCGGATCGGCCAGCGTGGTGGTGTGGAATCCCTGGCAGGACAAGGCCGCACGCCTTGCCG
>NZ_JAELTZ010000020.1:0-80185 GCF_016429115.1 Aquitalea sp. ASV15
TTGCAGCAGGCAGTGCAGCAATTGCTGGCGCTCGTGCCGGGCCGCTGCGGGATGGGTGGAAGGCGCCGTCTGAAGCCGGGGGCGGGTGAGGGTCATGCCGATTTTATCCACAGATTCATGCACAGGCTGTGCACAATATCCACAGCAGAATGGCCATCTGGAAAAATATGCACAGCGGCGGCGGCGCCATGTGCGGGGCATTGTCACGCATTGCGGGCAGGTTGCGCATATCTTATGCACAGCTTGTTCAGGTTTTATCCCGCTCATCCACAGCGCAGACGCTACAGGTGGACTTGTCCACAGCTGGCGTCAGCTGGCGCAGCGCTTGATCAGGCGCAACCAGGGCGGGGTCAGCGGGATGCCGTTCTGGTCGACCTGCAGCCGGCTGTGCTCGCCATCGGGCTGTACATCCACTTGCAGGCTGGTGTTGCCACTGACCGGGTTGAGTAGCCTGATGGTTTCCGTACCGTCGGCCTTGCTGTCGCGCCGTACATAGTCATCGGGAATCTTCAGCTGGCGGATGCCCTGTTTCAGGCAATCCGCCACCTCTGCGGGCTTTTTGTCGGATGACAGCTGCAAGCTGCTGTCGGCAAGGGTGGTGAGCGGGATGAGCAGCAGGACGGCAAACAGGTGTGCACGGCGAAAAGCTTGGCACAAGGCCGTAAAGAATGGGGGTGTTGGCATGAGGTTCTGCTCTGGCAAGTGATATGCGGATGGAGGCCCGATTGCGCCTGCTGGTTCCGCCAGGCTGCGCCAACAGATGTTAAGGAGTGTTGAACGCGCCGCTTTGCCAGGCGCTGGACAGCATGAGCAACAGCAATAACAGCAGCAATTGCCGCCGGCTCTGGCCTGCCAGCTGGCTGCACAGCTCTTCTGCTGGCAGGCGGCCACGCTCCAGCCGCTGTCGGCACTGGCAGAGCAGCGGGCGGATGCGCCATTCCAGCAGTAGCAGCAGGAGCATGCCCAGCAGCTTGGCCATGGCAAGCGGGACCGGCCGCCCTTGTTGCCACAGCATGGCGGCATGGTAATACGCCAGCCCGGCACCGCTGCACAGCCACAGCAGCAGGCTGAGCCGCCACCAGTTGTCGGCGCGCAGGCAGCGTGTCAGGGCGGCAGCATCCAGTGGCGGAGCCAGGTTGCGGGCTCGCGCCGCCAGCGCGCCCAGGCCGCAGCCCAGGGCCAGCAGATGTAGCGTGGCAAACAGCCATTGCAGCATGATGACCCCCCGGCCAGCCAAGTCTGACTACACTAGTGAAGCCGGCTGCTGCTGGCAAGCATTCAGCGGTATTTGCCTGTCATACTGGCGGCGGCTGTGACATTTGTCCGCCGGCGGCAGGCGCAAAAAAACCGGCCGCAGCCGGTTTCATGGCACCGCAACGGGGGTCAGCCGCGTACCTGGCCATCGCCCAGCACGATCCATTTCTGGCTGGTGAGGCCTTCCAGGCCGACCGGGCCACGGGCATGGATCTTGTCGGTGGAAATGCCGATTTCCGCGCCCAGGCCATATTCGAAGCCATCGGCAAAGCGGGTGCTGGCATTCACCATCACGCTGGAGGAGTCCACCTCGCGCAGGAAGCGGCGGGTACGGCCGTAATCCTCGCTGATGATGGCATCGGTGTGATGGCTGCCGTAGTGGTTGATGTGCTCGATGGCTTCGTCCAGGTCCTTGACCACCTTGATGGCGAGGATGGGTGCCGAGTACTCGGTATACCAGTCGTCCTGGGTGGCCGGCACGATCTTCTCGCCCAGAATCACCCGTGTGCGCTCGCAGCCGCGCAGCTCCACGCCTTTTTCCCAATAGGCTTCCGCCAGGCGCGGCAGGATGAATTCGGCAAAGGCGGTGTGCACCAGCAGGGTTTCCATGGTGTTGCACGGCGCATAGCGCTGGGTTTTTGCGTTGATGGCGATATTGAAGGCTTTTTCCGGATTGGCCGTGTCGTCGATATAGACATGACAGTTGCCATCCAGATGCTTGATCACCGGTACCCGTGCTTCGGCACTGATGCGGGCGATCAGGCTCTTGCCGCCACGCGGCACGATCACGTCCACGTATTCCTGCATGGTGATCAGCTCGCCCACGGCGGCGCGGTCGGTGGTTTCCACCACTTGCACCACTTCGGCCGGCAGGCCGGCCAGGCGCAGGCCTTCGTGCACGCAGGCGGCAATGGCCTGATTGCTGTGGAAGGCTTCCGAGCCGCCACGCAGGATGGTGGCGTTGCCGGATTTCAGGCACAGGCCGGCGGCATCGGCGGTGACGTTGGGGCGGGCTTCGTAAATGATGCCCACCACGCCCAGCGGCACGCGCATCTTGCCCAGCTGGATGCCGGAGGGGCGGTAGCAGAAATCGTCCATCTCGCCCACCGGATCGGGCAGGCTGGCGATCTGGCGCAGGCCTTCGGCCATGCCGGCCACGGTGGCCTCGGACAAGGCCAGGCGGTCGATGAAGGCCGCATCCAGACCGGCGGCACGCGCGGCATCCAGGTCCTGCTGGTTGGCGGCCAGCAATTTGGCGCTGTCGCGCAGGATGGCGTCAGCCATGGCGTTCAGCGCCTGGTTTTTCTGGCGGGTGTCGGCCTTGGCAATCGCGCGGCTGGCTTTGCGCGCCGCCTGGCCGACGCGCTGCATGTAGTCCTTCACATTCATGGCAATGTCCTGATGCTGATCACTGTTCGGGTAGTGAGCCAGATTACCGCAAAACTGCCTGGCCAAGCCAGTGACAAGCAGGTGGATATTGTCGGACAGCGTGCCGCCCTAGCCCACCATGGCGCAGGGATGGAAGTCCAGTGCCATGAAATCGTCTGCCACTTCCTGGCCGAATTCGAGAATGGTTTCGTCGTCTTCGATGTAATGCCAGTTCAGGGTGACATAGTTGCCGGCCACGGCAGCGTCGTTGAACAGGCTGAACAGTTCCAGCAGCACCTTGGTACTGGAGCTGTTGAAGTAGGCCAGCTGGATGTCGACGGTGATCTGGGTGGATTGCAGGCTGGGCAGGTAGTTTTGCACCGCCTGCATGATGGGGCCGAAAAAGGCTTGCGCGTTTTCCGGGTAGCTTTCTCCGCGCAGACTCAGCTGGTGCTGGTCGAACTGGAAGTTCACTTCCGGCGTGGACGAAGTCGGGGCGATATACAGGTTTTGCATGGCTCGGTGCTTTAAATGGTGGCTTTGAGATAAAAGGTGGTGAACGGGCCGGCTGTGCCGGTTTCATCGACGAAATCAAATTCGATGGGATTGCTGGAGTCGCGGGCCACGGTGAGGAAGCCCAGGCCGGCGCCCTTGCTGCCGGCTTCGCCTTCGGCGCGCAGCTTTTCCTTGTACAGGGCCTTGATTTCGTCATTGGTCATGGTGCGCAGCGGTTCCAGCTTGGCGCGGATATGCGCGGCCCCTTCGCTGCTGATGGGATTGGCACATACCACGTAGTAGTGGCCGTCGGCCTCGCCCACCCACAGCGAACCCATGCGGATTTCATGGTCGGATTCATCGGTGGCGGTCAGGTGATCAGCCGAGTAATGCACCACGTTCTGCGCCATTTCCACGAATACGGAAAACAGCTTGCGGCGGGCGGTCTGGCTGGCGTCCAGGCTGGACAGGCGCAGGCGCAGCGAGTCACCCATGGCGGTGACAATGCTTTGCGAGAAATAGCCGGTGTAATAGAACACCACGTTTTCCTGGCGGGCCAGTTCCTTGAAGCGGTGGAAATCGGTCAGGCTCATGTGCGTTCTTTCTTGATGGGTGGTCGCTGGAATCAGAGCAGGTGGACGCCAAACAGGCTGACGTCATCGCGGCGGCTGTTGTCGCCCTGCCATTTGAGGAAGGCGTCGATCAGCTGCTTCTGTTGTTGCTGCATCGGCTTGTCGGCATGTTTGAGGATGTTTTCCTTCAGGCGCTTCTTGCCAAAGCAGATGCGCTTGGGGCCGCCGATCTGGTCGATGATGCCGTCGGTGCTGATATACAGGCGGCTGCCCGGCGGCAGCTGCACGGCGTGGTTGTCCCATTGGTAGTCCAGCGGTGTGCCGACATAGCCCACGCCCTTCTTGTTGGCATCCAGGGTGTGGACTTCGTCCGCGCCCGGCTCCAGCACGAACAGCGGGGTCTTGGCCGAGGCATAGGTGAGGGTGCGGCTGGCGTAGTCGAACCAGCAGAAGGCACCGTCCATGCCGTCGTCGGAGTTCAGCTCCGGGTGGTCGGCGAGGCCGGCTTCTTCCGGGGTAAGCTGGCCCAGCGACTGCTTGACCTGCTGGTTGATCGCCTGCAACAGGGCTGCCGGGTTGTGCAGGTCGTGGCTGGTCAGCACCTGCTTGAGCGTGGAGGCCATGATCAGCGTCATGAAGGCGCCCGGCACGCCGTGGCCGGTGCAGTCGATGACCGCGACAAAGAAACCATCCGGCCGTTTGACAAAGTAGTAGTAGTCGCCGCCGACGATGTCACGCGGGGCCCATACCATGAAGTAATCGTCCAGTGCGGCCGCCATGTCACGGCGCGAGCTTTGCAGGAAGGATTGCTGGATCACGCTGGCGTAATTGATGCTCTCCATCATCTGGCGGTGTTTTTCCGCCTGCTGGTCGGCCAGGGCCTGCATCAGCGACACGCCCAGTCCCATGCCGGCATAGGCATTGTCCAGATTGATGATGAAGCCGTCCGACAGCACTTTCTTGTCCGCTTCCAGCGCCATGAAGGACAGCTCGGTAATCGGCGTCAGGTAGTCGACGATCAGCGGGCTGGCGTTCATGAAGGCGGTGCAGGGCTTGCGGCCGAAGATTTCGCGGTGGAAGGGCCGGGCCAGCGTGCTCATGAAGGTATTGCGGTTGATGATGCCGATTGCGCGCTGCTGCTCCACCACCGGGATATTGCTCAGCCCTTCATCCTGGGTGAACAGTTCCAGCACGTGGTAGTTGTTGTCATTGGGGCTGACAGTCGGCGGCGTTTGCAGCAGATGTCCCGCCATGGATTGCGAGCGAGCGGCGTGGGGGGTGCTATCTAGCGGCATGATGTTCTCGGCGGAATTGACGTGGCCGCAGTCTAGTTTTGCCGGATGATGATTCGGTTACTACAAGATGAATTTTGTTTTATTGCTAACTAAACTCGGTGTTATTTATTAGATGTTTTGATTATTGAATGAATACAAGCTGGCAGATCCATGGCCTGTTGTTTCGCCCCGACGGCTATTGGCGCCGGCCTGCCCGAGATGGCGATGCTGCTTGACCCTGTGGCATAAAGGGCTTATTTTGCTTGTCTAGCAACCGCTTGGTTGATAAATAAAACAAAGATCTAGCTACCATCCTCGGGAGAATGCATGAGCGACTATCAAGAATTCCATCGCCGTTCCATCGAGCAGCCAGAAGCATTCTGGGGTGCCGAGGCCGCGCGCATTTACTGGCACAAGCCCTATACCCAGGTATTGCAGTACGACAATCCCCCCTTTCGCCAGTGGTTTGCCGGCGGCGAAACCAATCTCTGCTACAACGCGGTAGACCGCCATCTGGAAACCCGGCCCGACCAGGCCGCGCTGATTCATGTTTCCAGCGAAACCGGTGCCGAACTCACCTACACCTACCGCCAGCTGCATGAGGAAGTCAGCCGCTTTGCCGCCATCATGCAGGCGCAGGGCGTGGGCAAGGGCGACCGGGTATTGATTTACATGCCGATGATTCCGGAGGCGCTGTTTGCCATGCTGGCCACGGTACGGTTGGGGGCGATTCATTCGGTGGTGTTTGGTGGTTTTGCTTCGGCCAGCCTGGCCACCCGCATCGAGGACGCCGCCCCCAAGCTGCTGGTCACCGCCGATGCCGGCATGCGTGGCGGCAAGGTGATTGCCTACAAGCCACTGGTGGATGAGGCGATGGAGCTGGCCGGCAGCGCGGCCGCGGACAAGGTGATCCTGGTCAATCGCGGTCTGGCCGAAGCGCCGATGATGAAGCCGGGGCGCGACCTGGATTACGCTACCCTGCGTGAGCAGCACTGGCATGACCGGGCCGAAGTGGAGTGGGTGGAGTCCAACCATCCCAGCTACATCCTGTATACCTCGGGCACCACCGGCAAACCCAAGGGCGTGCAGCGCGATACCGGCGGCTATGCCGTGGCGCTGGCCTCCACCATGGACTACATCTATGGCGGCAAGCCGGGCGAAACCTATTTTTCCACCTCGGACATCGGCTGGGTGGTGGGGCACTCCTACATCGTGTATGCCCCGCTGATTTGCGGCATGGCCACGCTGGTGTATGAAGGTCTGCCCGTCCGCCCCGATCCGGGCATCTGGTGGCAGCTGGTGGAGAAATACCGCGCCACGGTGATGTTCTCGGCTCCCACTGCCTTGCGCGTGCTGAAAAAGCAGGACCCGGCATGGCTGCACAAATACGATCTGTCCAGCCTGCGTGCCCTGTTCCTGGCCGGCGAGCCGCTGGACGAGCCGACGGCCAGCTGGATTGCCGACGAGCTGAAGATTCCGGTGCTGGACAATTACTGGCAGACCGAAACCGGCTGGCCGATGCTGACCGTGTGCAATGGCGTACAGCCGCTGCCCACCAAGCTGGGCAGCCCCGGCCTGCCGGTGTATGGCTATAACGTCAAGCTGCTGGACGAGGCGACCGGTGCGGAAGTGCCGGTGGGCGAGAAGGGGGTGATCGCGGTGATTCCGCCGCTGCCGCCCGGCTGCATGAGCACGGTGTGGCGGCAGGACGAACGCTTTGTGAATACCTATTTCAGCCTGTTCCAGGACCGCAAGGTGTATTCCTCGTTTGACTGGGGGGTGCGTGATGCCGACGGCTATTTCACCATTCTTGGCCGTACCGATGATGTGATCAATGTCGCCGGCCACCGGCTGGGCACGCGGGAAATCGAAGAAGCGGTGTCCGGACACTCTGCCATTGCCGAAGTGGCGGTGGTGGGGGTACATGACACACTGAAAGGCCAGGTGCCGCAGGCGTTTGCCGTGCTGCGCGATCCCTCGGTGCTCAAGGACCCGGAAAAGAAGGCCGCGCTGGAAAAAGAGGTGATTGCCAAGGTGGCGTCACAGCTGGGGGCCATTGCCAATCCGGCACGGGTGTATTTTGTCAATCAGCTGCCCAAGACCCGCTCCGGCAAGGTGCTGCGCCGTTCGATACAGGCGCTGGCCGAGGGGCGTGATCCGGGCGACCTGACCACGCTGGATGATCCGACCGGCCTGGAACAGGTACGCGAGGCCGTGCAGTCTTGAACTGAAGGTGGGTGGACACGGCCGGCACGGGTCAGTTGCCGGCTGTGGATTCAGCCGCATCCTGTCATGGGATGCGGCATTTTTGCGTCCGTCTGCTTGTCCGGCTTAGCTGCGGAAGACGCTGACCGCCGCATTGAGCGCCTTGGCATGGCTGTTCAGCTGGTCGGAGGCGGTGGCGGAAGCCTCCACCGTGACCTGATTGGCTTCGGTCATGCTGGCAATCACCTCGATGCGCTGCGCCATGTCGCCCATGGCGCTTTGCTGCTCGCGCAGCGCCAGGCTGATGCCCTGGATGTGCTCGACGATCTGGTCGGTATTCTGGCGGATGCCGCTGATGGCCTCGCGTGCCTTGTGGGTCTGCTCCACCCCGTGGTTGGAGGCATCCACGCTGCTTTGCATGACGCCGACCACCCCGGTCATGCCCTGGCGTATGGTTTCGATCTGCCCGGAAATCTCTACCGTGGCCACGCCCGTGCGCTCGGCCAGCTTGCGCACTTCATCGGCCACCACGGCAAAGCCGCGGCCCATTTCCCCGGCGCGCGCGGCTTCGATGGCGGCATTGAGCGCCAGGAGATTGGTCTGGTCGGCGATGTCGTGAATGGTGCGGGTGATGGAGGCAATGGCGTCGGTCTGCTTGTTCAGGTCGTCGATGGCGTTGGCGGCATTGCCGATGCGCTCGGCGATATGGCTGATATCGCTGGCAGTCGCATGGATCAGCTGCTCGCAATCGCTGACCATCTGTCCGGCACCTTGCGCCTCGCCGCCCACATCCTGACTCTGGCTGCCCAGTTGCTGGATGCTTTGCAGCACTTCTTCCACCGACACGCTCATGGAACGGGTCGATTCGCTCTGCACTGCGCTGGATTTCTGCAGCTGGTGCGCCGCGCCGCTCATGCTGTCGGCGCTGCTGTCCAGTTCGCCGGACAGGTTGCGGATATTGCTGGTGATGGTGCGCAGCTGGCCCTGCATGTCGGCCAGGCTGTGCAGCAGGCTGCCTTCGCTATCTGCCGGCAGCACGATGCGCTGGCTCAGGTCGCCGCTGGCAATGCGGTTGGCCACTTCCATGGCCACAGCCGGTTCGCCGCCCAGCACGCCGAACACCCGACGGTACAGCAGCACGCCGCCCAGGACGACCACGATCACCAGCACGGCGGCCAGGCCCAGAATCATGTCCCGCAGATGGGTGGTGGTCTGGTTCATGGCGGCGTAGGCGGCATCATCGGCCTTGTTGATATGCTCGTTCAGCGCTTCCACCTGCTTGGTCAGTTCTTCCGCACGGTCGTCAAAGCCACTGCCCTTTTCCTTCATCAGTACATTGCCGGCTTCGCGGCCACCCTCGACATAAGCCTTGGCCATGCGCTTGCCCACGCTGTAGAACTGCTCCACGGCCTGCTGCATGGCGTTGACCTTGCCCGCCAGCGACGGGTCGAGCCGGCTGATGGTGGGCAGATTCTTTTGCAGTGCCTGGTAGTGTTCCTCGGCATCCTTGTAGCCATCGGCATCACCGGTGGCGCTGACATCGGTGAGGAACTGCTGGATCTGCACCACGTGGTAGCGCACATCGGTCATGTTCTGCACCAGGCTGTTGGTGACATCCTGTTCGTAGTGGGTGGTTTCGTCGATACGCTGCAGGCTGAACAGGGTGACCAGTCCAAGCGTCAGCAGCAGGGCAACGACAATGGCAATGAAACCGACCAGGATGGGCTTGAGTTTTTGTGTTTTGCTGGGCATGTGTTCACTTGCTGTTGGTAGGGTGGCCAGGCGGTAATGGCACCGTATGTGTTATTCAGATTGTCCAGGCTGCTGCGGATCCGGCTTGCCGTGGCGGGCCTTGCCGGATGGCAACCCCGCGACGGTCAGGGTTGATTTTGGCGGAAACAAAATTGTCTGACAATAAGAATTGTTTTTGTTTTTATGGCCTACATCAAATGCACCGGCTATTTTCGCTAAGGAGTTGAAAAACAAGCAATCAGCATGGGGAATCGCTGCGCTGGATGGAGCGCGTGGCCCGCATCCGTCACGGATCCGGGCCACGCCAGGCCGGCAGCCGGCCATGTTGCTGCAGTATGGGCTGCCGCCGCGCGGGGAATGTGCAGCAGGTTTAGCGCAATAGCTCGCTATCCTGATGGGCGTCCTGTCCCTTGTTCAGCGATGCTTTCAGCCGGCGCATGCTCAGCCATACGGTCAGAGCCACCAGCGGAATGGCCAGGCCGGTCAGCAGTTCCACATTCAGATGCATGCCGGCCGCTTCCACCGCTGCCAGCAGATGGTGCAAGAGGCTGACCATATAGTAGGTCAGCACACCAACCGACAAGCCTTCCACGGTTTCCTGCAGCCGCAGTTGCAAGGCGGCGCGGCGGTCCATGCTGGCCAGCAAGGCACGGTTCTGTTCTTCATGCAGGACTTCGACCCGGGTGCGCAGCAGGGCGGTGGTGCGTTGCAGGCGGGCGGTGATGCGGTCCTGGCGGCGTGCCACGGTTTCGCAGGTATTCATGGCCGGGGACAGCCGCCGTTCCATGAACTCGCGGAAGGGCTGCATGCCGGAGATGCGTTGTTCGCGCAATTCGCTGATGCGCGCTTCCACCAGCCGGTAATAGGCGTGAGCCGCCGAAAAACGGTACTGGCTTTCCGCAATCAGCTGCTCCACCCGGGTGGCCAGCCCGGTCAGCTCCGACAGCAGCTGGGCATCCGAGCCATTGCCATCCGGTGCCGCCATGCGTTCGGTGATGGCGCGCAGGGCGATCCCCAGATTGTCCAGATCGCGCATCTGCTTCTTGGCAATCGGCAGCGCCAGCAGGGTGAGCATGCGATAGGTTTCCAGTTCGAACAGCCGCTGCAGCATGCGGCCGGACTGGCTGGCGCCCATGGCGCGGTCCACCACCACATAACGGGAAAAACCTTCGGCCAGCCGGGCGTCGGGGTGCAGGCGCAAATCGGTATAGGCCGCGCCGTTGCCATCACCGATTTCCGCGCCGATCAGGTCGCGTCCGCCAAACCAGCGGCTGGACATGTCGGCCAGCTCGGTTTCGCGCTCGGCGGGCAGCAGCACGGCATGCAGTGCCACCAGCACCACGCCGGGCAGCTCGCGCAACCAGGCGGCGGGAATGCGGTCCAGTGCCGTGCGTTCGAATGGATCGGCGCAATCGCCGCCAACGATGAAGGTGTAGCGGGCAAATTCGGTATGCAGCGACCAGCGCACCGTCAGGTCGCCGGCACTGGCCGAGTAATACGCCTGTTCCGCCAGCGGCGCCGGCAGGCCGATGCGCTCGGCCAGGTCGGCCAGCGCGGCGCGTTGCGGTGCGTCGTCGAAATCGTAATACAGGCTGAGCGAGGTCAGCCGGGCCGGGGAGGGAATGGCGGCATAGGGCCGCGCATGGGCTTCCTCGTTCAGTTCACGGCGCAGGTGGTGCGGGGTGAGTGTCGTCATCGGTGGGTCCTGAAAGGTAAACGGTTTCAGTGCTGGGGAGGCCGCCGGACCCGCCAGGACTCAAACCGCTCGAGCGCACCAGCATACCCGATACGCCTTTGGCCACACCATGCAATTAGCGCGCCAGTCCGTGCCGGCCTGGCTGAACACCATTCAGCTGTGGCAGGCAGCCTGTTTGCGGCCCGCGCTGGCTGAAGCAGCCTGCCGCTAGTGGAAAGCCGCTTGTCAGCGCTGCTAAGCGCCGCTAACAAAAACCCTGCAGCTGCGGTGCGCCTCCTTGCCATGCCGATTGGTCGCGGCTGTAGCGGCGCGCTCAGGTTGAATAGTATTTTTCGATATAAATGTATCTCACAATATTATTAATGGGAATATGGCGGCTGGGTTAGCATGATGTCAGTTCAATCTTCCCGGAGTCCGTCATGAAATTGCGCGCTTTGTTCGGCCTGGTGGCCGCCGTGCTGTCCGCCCATGCGCTGGCAGATGTCACTTTGCTGAATGTTTCTTACGATGTGATGCGCGATTTCTACAAAGACTACAACCCGGCCTTCCAGAAAGCCTACAAGGCCAAGACCGGCGAAACCGTCAGCATCCAGCAGTCGCATGGCGGCTCCAGCAAGCAGGCGCTGTCGGTGGCCAATGGCCTGGCGGCAGATGTGATCACCATGAACCAGGCGTCGGATATCGACCTGCTGGCCACGCGCGGGTTGATTCCGGCCAACTGGGCCAGCCACCTGCCCAATGCCTCGGTGCCGTTCACTTCCCCCACGGTGTTCCTGGTGCGCAAGGGTAATCCGCACAAGCTGCGCGACTGGAACGACCTGGCCAAGCCGGGTGTGCAGGTGATCATTCCCAATCCGAAAACCTCGGGCAATGGCCGCTACAGCTATCTGGCCGCCTGGGGTTACGGCCTGAAACAGCCGGGTGGCAGCGAAGCCAAGGCGCGTGCGCTGGTGGCCGGCATCTTCAAGAATGTGCCGGTGCTGGATGGCGGTGGCCGCGCCGCCACCACCACCTTCATGCAGCGCCAGATCGGCGATGTGCTGGTGACCTTCGAAAACGAAGCCGAGCTGATCGCCCGCGAGTTTGGCCGTGGCAGCTTTGAAATCGTCTACCCGCCGCTGTCGGTGCTGGCGGAAAACCCGGTGGCCATTGTCGACAAGGTGGTGGACAAGAAAGGCACGCGCAAGCAGGCGGAAGACTATCTGCGCTTCCTGTGGAGTACCGAAGGCCAGACCATTGCCGCACAAAACTATCTGCGTCCGCAGGACAAGGCGGTGGCGCAGAAATTCGATGCCCAGTTTCCCTATGTGAAAACCTTTACCGTGCAAAGCGTGTTCGGTTCATGGGCGGCGGTCAATAAAAAGCACTTTGCCGATGGCGGCGTGTTTGACCAGATTTACAGCAAGCATTAAGCGGAGCCAGCGTGAGCAATATCCTCAATCTGCGCCATAGCGTGCTGCCCGGTTTCCGGCTCAGCTTTGGCATTACCCTGTTCTGGCTGGCGCTGATCGTGCTGCTGCCCTTTGCTGCCCTGGTGTATTCCACTGTCGGCATGGGCTGGGACGGTTTTGCCGCCGCGGTAGGCAGCCCGCGGGTGATCGCCGCCATCCGGCTGTCGTTCTTCACGGCCGGCCTGTCCGCCCTCATCAATCTGGTATTCGGCTTTCTGGTGGCCTGGGTGCTGGTGCGCTACCCCTTTCCCGGCAAGCGGCTGGTGGATGCGCTGGTCGACCTGCCGTTTGCCCTGCCCACCGCGGTGGCCGGCATCGCGCTGACCACGCTGTATGCGCCCAATGGCTGGATCGGCCAGTATCTGGCGCCGCTGGGCATCAAGGTGTCGTTTACCCCGCTGGGCATCATCGTGGCGCTGACCTTTATCGGCCTGCCCTTTGTGGTGCGCACGGTGCAGCCGGTGCTGGAAGACCTGGAAAAGGAGCTGGAAGAGGCCGCCACCTGCCTGGGCGCCAGCCGCTGGGACATTTTCCGCCGGGTGATTTTCCCGGCCACGCTGCCCTCGCTGATTACCGGCGGCACCATGGCCTTTGCCCGTGCTACCGGCGAATACGGCTCGGTCATCTTCATTGCCGGCAACATCCCCATGGTGTCGGAAATCGCGCCGCTGATCATCGTCTCCAAGCTGGACCAGTTCGACCAGCAAGGCGCCACCGCGGTGGCGCTGGTGATGCTGGGCATTTCCTTTGTCTTCCTGTTGTTGATCAACCTGATCCAGTGGTGGGCCGCACGCCGCCACGGTGCGCGCTAAGGGGTAAACATGGCCACTCTGACCACTGAAAGCCGCCCGGTACGCTATGCCCTGACTGCCGTGGCACTGGTGTTTTTGTTCCTGTTCCTGCTGCTGCCCTTGATCGGGGTGTTCTGGGAGGCGCTGCACAAGGGCTGGCAGCTCTACCTGGCCGCGCTGGTGGAGCCGGAGGCACTGTCCGCCATCCGGCTGACACTGATTGCCGCTGGCATTGCCGTGCCGCTGAATCTGGTGTTTGGCGTGGCGGCAGCCTGGGCGATTGCGCGCTTTGATTTTCGTGGCAAAAGCCTGCTGACCACGCTGATCGACCTGCCGTTCGCGGTGTCGCCGGTGGTGGCCGGGCTGATGTTCATCCTGCTGTTCGGGGCCAATACCGTGGTGGGGGGCTGGCTGCAAGACCACGGTCTGCAGGTGATTTTTGCCGTGCCGGGCATTGTGCTGGCCACGGTATTCGTCACCTTCCCCTTTGTCGCGCGTGAGCTGATCCCGCTGATGCAGTCGCAAGGCGCGGACGAGGAACAGGCTGCCATCGTGCTGGGCGCCAGCGGCTGGCAGACCTTCCGCAAGGTGACCCTGCCCAATATCAAGTGGGGCCTGCTGTACGGGGTGATTCTCACCAATGCCCGCGCCATGGGCGAATTTGGCGCGGTCAGCGTGGTGTCCGGCCATATCCGGGGCGAAACCAACACCATCCCGCTGCATGTGGAAATCCTTTACAACGAATACAACTTTGTTGGCGCCTTTGCCTGCGCCTCGCTGCTGGCCTTGCTGGCGCTGGTGACCCTGCTGGTGAAATCGCTGGTGGAATGGCGGCTGCACCGCCAGCAACAGGCTTCCACCCTGCGTACTGCCGCAGCCCGCCTGCAAGCCCAGGCAGCACAACCCTGAACCGAATGATGTGAACCGCTGCCAGGGGCGGCGGCCGGAGAACCACGATGAGCATTGAAATCCGCAATATCCGCAAACAGTTTGGCCAGTTCACCGCGCTGGACAATGTCAGCCTTGATATCGCTGCCGGCGAGTTGCTGGCCTTGCTGGGGCCATCCGGCTGCGGCAAGACCACCTTGCTGCGCATCATTGCCGGGCTGGAAAAGCCGGATGCCGGCCAGGTGCTGTTTGGTGGTGCCGACGCCACCCACACCCATGTGGCCGAGCGTCAGGTGGGTTTTGTGTTCCAGCATTACGCGCTGTTCCGTCACATGACGGTATTCGACAACGTGGCCTTTGGCCTGTCGGTGAAACCGCGCCGCGAACGCCCCTCGCAAGAGGAAATCCGCGAGCGGGTGATGAAGCTGCTGAAAATGGTGCAACTGGACTGGCTGGCCGATGCCTATCCCGGCCAGTTGTCCGGCGGCCAGCGCCAGCGTATCGCCCTGGCGCGTTCGCTGGCGGTAGAGCCCAAGGTGCTGCTGCTGGATGAACCCTTTGGCGCGCTGGATGCCAAGGTACGCAAGGACTTGCGCCGCTGGCTGCGCGAACTGCACAACGACATGCATATCACCAGCGTGTTTGTGACCCACGATCAGGAAGAGGCGCTGGAAGTGTCCGACCGCGTGGTGGTGATGGATCACGGCCATATCGAACAAGTGGGCCACCCGGACGACATCTACGAACATCCGGCCACCCCCTTTGTCACCCAGTTCCTGGGCGATGTGAACCTGTTCCACGGCCGGGTGGATGCCGGTCAGCTGACCATCGGCAGTTATGAACAGGCGCTGGGCCAGCATCAGGATGCTGACGGCGATGCCGCCGTGGCCTATGTGCGCCCGCACGATCTGGACCTCACCCTGCAAGCCGCTGGTGCTTTGGCACAGGGCCGGGTCGAGCATATCCATGCCGTCGGGCCGGTGGTGCGGGTGGAGCTGCAACAGGCGGATGGCCAGACCATCGAGGCGGCGGTCAGCAAGGAGCGCTTCCGCGCACTGGGCATCGTGCCGGGCGACACCGTCTACGTCACCCCGCGCAAGCTGGCCGTCTTTCTGCAAGAGGATGCCGGACAGCAGGATTACGTGATCTGATTCCGTCCGCGCTGCGCATGACAAAGCCGCCCGTGGGCGGCTTTGCTGTTTGGCTGCCGCTCAGCATGCGCTGGGCGGCAGCGCTTGCGGCTCAGCTTCAGACAAACAGCTTGCTGAATACCCAGTACAGGCTGGCCGACAGCGCAATGGCTACCGGCAGGGTCAGCACCCAGGCCATCAGCAGATTGCGGATGGTGTCGATTTGCAGGCCGGAACGGTTGGCCGCCATGGTGCCGGCCACGCCGGACGACAGCACATGGGTGGTGGACACCGGCAGGCCGAAGGCATCGGCCGCGCCAATGGTGGCCATGGCCACCAGTTCGGCCGATGCGCCCTGGGCATAGGTCAGATGGGTTTTGCCGATTTTCTCGCCCACGGTCACCACGATGCGGCGCCAGCCTACCATGGTGCCCAGCCCCAGCGCGATGGCCACCGTCACTTTCACCCAGGTCGGAATGAATTTGGTCGAGGCATCCAGCTCGCCCTTGAAGGTTTTCAGATTGGCCAGCGTGGCCTGATCCAGATGTGCCTCCTTGCTTTGCTGCAGCAGGCGGATGGATTCGGAGGCCAGATACATGTCATTGCGCACATTGCCCACCGACGCCTCCGGTACCGACGCCAGGCTGCCATAGGCTGCGATCTGCTGGCCGATCTGGCCGGTCACTGCAGCCAGAGCCGGCACCACATCCGGCTGCCAGTGCTGGCCGCGGATATAACGGGTCAGCACGGCGCGCGGCTGCTCCGGCGCCGCTGCCGGCACCGCCTGTTGCAGCGACTGCTGGGTGGCCTGCGCCACCAGTGCGAACTTGCCCATTTCGCTGGCCGGCAAGGCGCGGTTCAGGCCATAGGACAGCGGTACGGTGCCGACCAGGATCAGCATGATCAGGCCCATGCCCTTCTGGCCATCGTTGGAACCGTGAGCAAACGATACCCCGGAACAGGTGAGTACCAGCAGGCTGCGAATCCACCACGGCGGTGCTTCTTTGTTCTTGGGGGCATCAAACAGCTGGGCTTGCTTGACCACCCGCTTGAGCAGTACCAGCAGCAGGGCGGCGCAGAAAAAGCCCACCAGCGGCGACAGCAGCAGCGAATAGCCCACCTTGCTCACCTGGGCCCAGTCCACACCGCTGGTGCCGTCGCGACCATGCATCAGCGCATTGGCAATGCCGACGCCGATGATGGAGCCGATCAGCGTATGCGAGGAGGAGGCCGGCAGGCCCAGCCACCAGGTACCCAGATTCCACAGGATGGCGGAAATCAGCAGGGCAAACACCATGGCGAAGCCGGCGCTGGAACCCACTTGCAGGATCAGCTCCACCGGCAGCAGCGAAATGATGCCAAAGGCCACCGCGCCGCTGGAGGTGAGTACCCCGAGGAAATTGAACAGGCCCGACCACACCACGGCCACATGTGGTGGCAGCGAATGGGTGTAAATCACCGTGGCCACGGCATTGGCCGTGTCATGGAAGCCATTGACGAATTCGAAACCCAGGGCGATCAGCAGGGCCAGGATCAGCAGCAGGATGGCAATCCAGCTGCCATGGCGGGACATGGTGTCATTGACATCGTGAAACAGGTTGAGTCCGGCAAACAGCAGGCCACCGATCAGCAAGGCTACAAACAATAATACGGTGCTGCTGCTGGTGGGGCGGTGCACTGCCGTTGCGGCGGTGCTGCGGCTGAGCGCCACCTCGGAAGACTGGTCCATGAAAGCTCCTTGAAAATATTCAAGAAGCATTAATACGCCAGACAGATTGCAAGGTGGTGACAGTAAGCCCTTGTTGATTGATTTGAAACAAAATTTAACATGCAAGCCCGCTCCGGCGGCGCTGCGGCCCCGCCAGACTGTGGCGTCCTGGCCGCAGTGCTCAGCGCTGGCGGTGGTGGGCGATCAGCCGTGCCAGCGCCGCGCTCACCAGCGGGTTGCTCACCTGTTGTGCGCCTGCCTCGATTTCTTCCAGCGCCTGCTGGCTGATGCCGATGCGCTTGGGCGCTGGCGGTGGCGGGTTCAGATGAATGTCCACCTTGATGCGGATCTTGCTGGCGCTGTAGCCGCGCGACTCCAGCGGGGCCAGCAGGCTGTTGCCCATCATGCGCAGCCGGGCGGCCACGATGCCGTTATGGGCAAACACCACCAGCTCGCCATCGCGAATGCGCACCGCGCGGCAGGCCTCGGCCAGCTGCGGCGGCAGCTGGCTGCGAAATGCCTGGTCCAGCGCCATCAGCGCATTGGCTTCGCGCGTCAGCTGGCGCAGCGTGCTGTCGCCGCGGGCGATATCCTGAAATTGACGTTCTGACATGGGGTATTGGCGGTAAGGGCAGGGGGCCATTGTAGCCCAAGGGGGCATGTGTGACAGTGCTGTTGCCTTGTTCTGGTCGGGCGGCCAGCCACATCAGGTGGCGCCCGCGCTGCCCGGGCTACTGGTAGGACAGGGTGAATGTTGCCACCGCCTTCACCGTGCCACCTTGCACCGCGCCAGTACGGATGTATCGGGCAGTGAACGGAATGGTGACATTGCCAAGCAGGTTGGTGCCAATTAAAAACTGATTGGTATTGCCCGCTGCACTGGAGTCTGGCCCCAGCAGGACCGGATTGCCGTTGCGCAAAACCTGGATGCCGATACCGCTGGCCGTGCTGCCACTGCCGGCCAGGCCGATGATGGAAGTCGTGCGGCCGGGATTGCTGTTGTCGGTCAGGGTCATGTAGACGTTTCTGCTGGCCGGACAATTCAGGGTGACATTAAACGGCGTGCTGCCCGCCGTGGCATTGAGCGAGGGTAATACCGCGGTATTGATACTGGGCAAGGATACCGGAATGCTTTGCGTGCTGACCGTGCAGGTGGCAATGGGCACGGTCACCGAACTGCCATTCATATAGACATAGCCAACGGCGGTGTTGGTGGGCGTTACAATCGAGAAAAAAACCAGTGTGGTCTTGGGCAGGGTATAGCTGGCTGCGGTGAGACTGGCGGTTTTGATGAAGCGGACACTGACCGTGAGGTTGATGGTGACATTCGCGGTGACATAACCCGATGCAAGCGTTTGGGCGTTGTAGCCGCTTAGCGCGGTGGGGCTGATTGACGTTCCTGCAGCATTGCCGCTGGTCTTGATAATGTAGCCAATGCCGGGAACCGTTGTGTTGTAAACCGTAAAGCTCAACCCCCCTTCGTTATAAGTGCCCGAGGTCAAATTGGTGACCTGGCTGTGTGACAGGGTGGTGAATACGGGGATGAAATTACCGCCTGTTGGGCAATAAACCAGATTCTGGCTACTCAGGCTATACCAATCACTGATCGGGGTGTTATTCGGTGCGGCGCTTTGCGCTGCCGTCAGCGCCAGTGTGCTTGGAATGGTGGTCATCGGCAGTTGGCTGGCGGTCCAGCCATAATTATTGCAACCGGCCAGTGCAACATGGCTTAGCAGTAAAATGAGCAGGCCCAGGCAAAAGTGAATAAATTGTATAAGGGGCTTTTTCATGCTTGAGTCATGCTTTCAGTAAGATATCGGTCTTGTCCGAGGCGGTCATCATCCAGAGCATGGTTTCCCCGCTAAGGCGATGCGGCATCATCCCCGCGCAGTCAGACACAGCAGCCAGCCCTTACCTATTTTTAGAGAGCGATTTCCGGATCGTCACCTGGCATATGCAGGCAGGTATTGCCCTGTCGCGACACCGGCCCTGCATGGCCTGAGCGTCTGGCCTACTCAGCTTGGGCAAGCTGCTGTGGCTGTCTGGCTTTTGCCTGCCGTGCCAACAGCAGCTGATGCGTGCCGCGCCAGGTGCTATCCCTGCGCGATAGCGTGGCCTTGCCCGGACATGATGCTGGCGAGTAGTCAGGGTGGCATGAGGGCGGGGGAGGGTGAAACAGCCTTGGTGAATTCGGATTATAAAATTGTCAACCGGCAAATAATGCTGAATTTAGACAGGAAAATTCCTAAAAACACGGGCCGCACCCTTTGCAAGGTGCGGCCCGTGTTGATTCGGCACCATCGTGCCGGTATGGAGCGTGGTGCTTACTGCCCGCCTTCCACGTCTTCCATACTGAAGGTTTCGGTGTGGTCGTTGTAGGAGAAGATTTCCGCGTAACGCCCCCAGCTGATCACCGTATCCAGTGTTTCCTCGGCGGCGCTGTCGCTGAGCGAGTCTTCCAGTTCCTGTTCGAAGCGCAGGCGCGGTGCGCGCTGGCCCGGGCGTTCCTGCAACACGCGGCGGATACGTGCCGCCAGCGGGATATGGCGCAGCAGGTGCTCGGCAAACAATACCTTGCGCTCCTGCGTGCCGTAGTCGGCAAACAGTTTGCCGGCAGCGGTCAGTTCGATGTCACCGTCGCGCAGTTCGACAAAGCCCAGGTGCTCCAGGGTTTCGGTCACCGGGAACAGGTCATCCACCTCCAGCAGCAGCTTGCTGCCGATTTCCGGCAGGTCGGCGCGGCCGTTGTATGGCGCGGCGGCCAGCGCTTCCATCAGGCCGGCCATCAGGTTGGTGGACACTTCGGTCAGCGGGCTGCCGATTTCCAGTTGTACCTTGTGCAGGGTGTCGGCGCTGCGGCGCTGGGTCATCAGGGCGTAGATGTCATCCACCATCTTGCGGAAGGCCGGGTCCAGGCGGTTGCGCGGATGGGCAAACGGCACCTTGATCTCGGCCACCACGCGGCCCGGATTGGACGACAGCACCATGATGCGGTCGCACATGAACACCGCTTCCTCGATGTTGTGGGTAACGATCAGGATGGACTTGATCGGCAGCTGCTTCTGGTTCCACAGGTCGAGCAGGTCGGTACGCAGGGTTTCGGCAGTCAGCACGTCCAGCGCGGAGAACGGTTCGTCCATCAGCAGCAGGGTGGGGTTGACCACCAGGCCGCGGGCGAAGCCCACGCGTTGACGCATGCCACCGGACAGTTCGCGCGGATAGGCATTTTCAAAGCCGTCCAGACCGATCAGGTCGATGGCGGCCAGTGCGCGGCGGCGGCGTTCCTTGGGTTCCACCCCCAGTGCTTCCAGGCCGGCTTCCACGTTTTGCAGCACGGTCAGCCAGGGGAACAGGGCAAAGGTCTGGAACACCATGGCCACGCCTTCGGCCGGGCCGTTCAGCGGCTGGCCGCAGTAGTTGACCTCGCCGGCGCTGGCCTGGATCAGGCCGGCAATGATGCGCAGCAGGGTGGATTTGCCCGAGCCGGAGCGGCCGAGCAGGCCGACGATTTCACCTTCGTGCAGGGTGAGGTTGACGTCGTCCAGTACCTGGATGTCTTCTTCCCCCCCCTTGTGATAGCCCTTGTCGACATGCTTGAGGGAGAAGATTTCCTGTCTCAGGGTTGCGGTTTCTTGTGGCATGAGTTTCCCCCTTTTAGTTGAGACGGAGTTTGTTTTCGGCAATGGCGTACAGCGGGCGCCACAGCAAACGGTTGAACAGTACGACAAACAGCGACATCACGCAGATGCCCAGCAGAATCTTGGGGAAATCGCCGGCGGCCGTGGTTTGGGCGATATAGGCACCCAGGCCATGGGCCACAACCTTGTCATTTCCCCAGCTAACGAATTCGGACACGATGCTGGCATTCCAGGCACCACCGGAGGCGGTGATGGCACCGGTGATGTAATAAGGAAAGATGCCCGGCAGCATGACCTGCTTCCACCATTGCCAGCCTTTGATGTGGAAGTTGGTGGCCGCCTCGCGGAAGTCATTGGGGAAGGCACTGGCCCCGGCCACCACGTTGAACAGGATGTACCACTGTGTGCCCAGCACGATCAGCGGGGACAGCCAGATGTCCGGGTTCAGCTTGAAGTGCACGATGAACACCACAAACACCGGGAACAGCAGGTTGGCCGGGAAGGCTGCCAGGAATTGCGCGATCGGCTGGATCGTCTCGGCCAGGCGCGGGCGCAGGCCGATCAGCACGCCCAGCGGCACCCAGATGATGGAGGCCAGCGCAATCAGCACGGTGACGCGCACCAGGGTGATGAAGCCCAGGCCGACAACCCGGATGGTTTCGCCCAGCCCAACTTCACTGCTGATGAAGCTGTACAGCTTCCAGCTGACGTAGCCGCACAGCAGCACCATGAAACCACCCCAGGCGATATCCAGTCCGCGTGACACGCTGGAATGGGATTCGGAGTGGATGGCACGCGGCAGGGCAATGTTCAAGCGCATGCGCGCCAGCTTTTTCAGCAGCTTGCCAAAGGGGCGCAGCAGCTGCTGGATGATGCGGGTGCGCTGGATCAGGTTCAGCACCCAGGATTCCGGTGCCGCCTGCGACATGGTGTCTTCCAGGCGGAACTTGTCGGCCCAGGCCACCAGCGGACGGAACAGGAACTGGTCGTAGATGACGATGACCACCGTCATGGTGAGGATGACCCAGCCCACGGCGGTCAGGTCCTTTTGGCTGATGGCCATGGCCAGATAGGAACCCACGCCGGGCAGGGTGACCGTCTTGTCGCCCACGGTGATGGCTTCGGAGGCCACCACGAAGAACCAGCCGCCGGACATGGACATCATCATGTTCCAGATCATGCCCGGCATGGAGAAGGGCACTTCCAGCTTCCAGAACTTCTGCCAGCCGGACAGGCGCAGGTTTTGCGACACTTCTTTCAGGTCGTTGGGCACCGTGCGCAGCGACTGATAAAAGCTGAAAGTCATATTCCATGCCTGCGAGGTGAAAATCGCAAAAATGGCCGCGAATTCAGCGCCCAGCACCCGGCCGGGGAACAGCGCCAGGAAAAAGGTCACGGTAAACGAGATATAACCGAGCACCGGCACCGATTGCAGGATGTCCAGGATGGGCACCAGCAACTGGCCGGCACGGCGGCTCTTGGCCGCCAGCGTGCCGTAGATCAGCGTGAATACGATGGAAGCGATCATGGCTGCCAGCATGCGCAGCGTGGTGCGCAGTGCATACTCGGGCAGATTGGCCGCGTCCAGCGAAATGGGCTCGGTCTGCAAGGCGCTGATCGGCGCCCAGGTACCCTGGATGCCGGTGGTGGCGAATAGTAAAAAACCCAGGATCAGGGGAAAGGCGATCAGGTCCCAGCGGTTGGGAAGCAGCCGTTTGGCTGTGGCAGGAATAAACGGACGGATAACGGTAGTCATCAGGCCTCTCCGATTGGTGTGGTTAACCTGGCAGAACAGTGCAGGCCCTGTTCCGCTTCTTCATCAGATGAGCACCATCTTTTGTCAGGACACGGCTGGCTGGCCGTGGGCAAACATAAAACTGGCTCTGCAAACGCGCAAGAATAATAACAAGGCGAACATAAAATTTTGATGAAAATTGACAATTTTTTGTATGGATTATGTAACGACACAATTCTGTTGAAAAATAGCTTTCGGCCGCGTTTTTCACAGCCTTTATATTGGCCAGTGGCATTTTCAGAATCAGCCACTGGCCGCCCCGTCCTCCATGCAGCGTGCGGGGCGTGGGCATGACAGGCAGCCTGCCACGCCCCCGCCGCCGTGGCGACAAGTTTGACGGTGCGGGCTTGATTCAGCGCAAGCTCGCCCCCATAAACTTGTGCACGGGATGTGCTACACTTTCGCCTATTTTGTTTTGTCGGCCCGTCCGGGCCTCTGGATTGGAATACATGATTTCCTCGCTACTCAAGAAAGTATTTGGCAGCCGCAATGACCGCCTGCTGAAGCAGTATCGTCAGGAAGTGGCGCGCATCAATGCCCTGGAAGAAGGCATGAAAGCGCTGTCCGACGAGGCTTTGGCGGGAAAGACCGCCGAGTTCAAAAAGCGCATCGTCGATGGCGCCACGCTGGACAGTATCCTGCCCGAGGCCTTTGCCGTGTGCCGCGAAGCTTCGCGCCGCGTGCTGGGCATGCGCCACTTCGACGTGCAGCTGATTGGCGGCATGGTGCTGCATAACGGCAAGATTGCCGAAATGCGTACCGGCGAAGGCAAGACCCTGGTCGGCACCCTGCCGGTCTACCTCAATGCACTCACCGGCAACGGCGTGCATGTCATCACCGTCAACGACTACCTGGCCAGCCGCGACGCCGGCATCATGGGCCGCCTGTACAACTTCCTCGGCCTGACCGTGGGGGTGAACCTGTCGCAGATGGCGCATGACGACAAGCAGGCAGCCTACGCCTGCGACATCACCTACGGCACCAATAACGAATTCGGCTTCGACTACCTGCGCGACAACATGGTGTTCACCACCGGCGAGAAGGTGCAGCGCAAGCTGGCCTTTGCCGTGGTCGACGAAGTGGACTCCATCCTGATCGACGAAGCGCGTACCCCGCTGATCATCTCCGGCCCGGCCGAAGACAATATCGACATGTACCAGCGCATGAACGCGGTGCCGCCGCTGCTCAAGCGCCAGGAAACCGAAGAGGGCGAGGGCGACTACTGGGTGGATGAGAAGGCCCACAGCGTGCTGCTGTCCGAGGCCGGCCACGAGCATTGCGAAGAAATCCTGGTCAATCTGGGCATGCTGAAGGAAGGCGACAGCCTGTACTCGGCCACCAACATCACCCTGATGCACCACCTGATGGCCGCCTTGCGCGCCCATTCGCTCTTCCATCTGGACCAGCACTATGTGGTGCAGGATGACGAAGTGGTGATCGTGGACGAATTCACCGGCCGCCTGATGGCCGGCCGCCGCTGGTCGGAAGGCCTGCACCAGGCGGTGGAAGCCAAGGAAGGCGTGGAGATCAACCGCGAAAACCAGACCCTGGCCTCCATCACCTTCCAGAACTACTTCCGCCTGTACGGCAAGCTGGCCGGCATGACCGGTACGGCCGATACCGAGGCTTACGAATTCCAGAGCATCTACGGCCTGGAAACCGTGGTGATCCCGACCAACCGCCCGATGGTGCGTATCGACTCGCAGGACAAGGTGTATCGTTCCGCCCGCGAAAAATACGAAGCCATCCTGGCCGACATCAAGGACTGCCACGAGCGCGGCCAGCCGGTACTGGTGGGCACCACCAGCATCGAAAACTCCGAGCTGATTGCCGACCTGCTGCAAAAAGCCAAGCTGCCGCACAATGTGCTGAACGCCAAGGAACATGCGCGTGAAGCCGACATCGTGGTGCAGGCCGGCCGCCCCGGCGTGATCACGGTCGCCACCAATATGGCCGGCCGTGGTACCGACATCGTGCTGGGTGGTAATCCGGAACCGGAAATCAAGGCCATCCAGAAGGATGACAGCCTGTCCGACGAAGAGAAGAATGCCCGTATCGAAGCCATCCGTGCCGAATGGAAGCTGCGCCACGACGCGGTGCTGGCCGCCGGCGGCCTGCACATCATCGGTACCGAACGCCACGAATCGCGCCGTATCGACAACCAGCTGCGCGGTCGTTCCGGCCGTCAGGGCGATCCGGGTTCCTCCCGCTTCTACCTGAGCCTGGAAGACCCGCTGCTGCGCATTTTCGCCTCCGACCGCGTGGCCGCCATCATGGACCGTCTGAAAATGCCGGACGGCGAAGCCATCGAACACCCCTGGGTATCGCGCTCCATCGAGAACGCCCAGCGCAAGGTGGAAGGCCGCAACTTCGACATCCGCAAGCAATTGCTGGAATACGATGATGTCGCCAACGACCAGCGCAAGGTGATCTACCAGCAGCGCAATGACATCCTGCAGGACGAGGATGTCAGCGAAGTGGTGGTCAATATGCGCGAAGGCGTGCTGTCCGACCTGGTCGACCTGCACCTGCCGCCGGAGTCCATGGAAGAGCAGTGGGACCTGGTGGGGCTGGAAAAGACCCTGGAAGCCGAATTCCAGCTGGTCGCACCGGTGGCCGAGTGGATCAAGGCCGAGTCCACCCTGGATATTCCGGACATCAAGCAACGCATCCTCACCCTGGCCGCCGAGGTGTATCAGGCCAAGGTCGAGCTGGCTGGCGAGCAGGTGATGCGCCAGTTCGAGCGCAGCCTGGTGCTGCAGATGCTGGACACCCACTGGCGCGAACATCTGGCCGCCATGGACCACCTGCGTCAGGGCATTCACCTGCGCGGCTATGCGCAGAAGAACCCCAAGCAGGAATACAAGCGCGAGGCATTCGAGCTGTTTGCCGACATGCTGGAACGCATCAAGCGCAGCGTGGTGAATGTATTGATGACGGTGCAGATTCGCGGTCAGGAAGACGTGGCCGCGGTCGAGCCGCATCAGCATGGCGAGTACGAGATGCAGCATGCCGAGCCGGGTTCCTCGCTGGGTGCAGACGATGGCGAAGACAATCCGCTGTCGCCGGAAGCCCTGTCCGAACAAGGCCTGCGCGTGGGCCGCAATGACCCTTGTCCCTGCGGCAGCGGTAAAAAGTACAAGCAGTGCCACGGCCGCCTGGCCTGAGTCTGACTACCGTCTGACCCTGCCATGACCGACTAAACGCCCTGCCTTGCCGCAGGGCGTTTTGCGTAGGTGCTATTACGAGGCGGGGCGCTTTTGCAGTGCAGCAGATGGTCGGCCACCGGCCGCTCTGCTACCCTTGCAGCTAATAAATCGATAACACTGGCAGCGACAACATCATGACCCCGAGCGATACCCGTATTTACCTGGCATCCGGCAGCCCACGCCGGCGCGAGTTGCTGGAGCAACTGGGCGTACACTTGGAACGCATTCACGCCGACATCGACGAAGCCGTGCTGCCTGGCGAAGCGGCCGTGGCCTATACCGAACGCCTGGCGCGCGAAAAAGCCGCCGCCGGCTGGGCCGTGGTGCAAAACTGCGGCCTGCCGTCGCGCCCCTTGCTGTCGGCCGACACCACCGTGGTGCTGGATGGCGAAATTTTCGGCAAACCGGTCGATGCAGCCGATGCCGCGCGTATGCTGCGGGCCTTTTCCGGTCGCAGTCATCAGGTAGTCACCAGTGTGGCCGTGCGCCAGGATGAGCGGGTAGAGCTGCGTACCAGCATCACCGAGGTGCATTTCCGTGTACTGAGCGAAACCGATATCCAGCGCTATATCGACAGTGGTGAGCCGTTTGACAAGGCCGGTGCCTATGGCATCCAGGGCCTGGCCGCGGTGTTCATCGACCATATCGCCGGCAGCTATACCGGGGTGATGGGGCTGCCGGTGTTTGAAACTGCCGAACTGCTGGGCCTGTTCGGACACTCATTCCCCTAAGGAGGAAAGACCATGTTGCATCAGTCCATTCCTCTGCCGCGCGATATCCAGCGCCCCAAGGAACAAATCCTCGTCAACATCACCCCGCAGGAAACCCGCGTGGCGGTGCTGGAGGATTCCATCGTGCAGGAACTGCACGTGGAACGCGCCGCCAGCCGCGGCATTGTCGGCAACATCTATCTGGGCCAGGTCAAGCGCGTGCTGCCCGGCATGCAGAGCGCCTTTATCGAAATCGGCCTGGAACGCGCCGCCTTCCTGCATATCGCCGATGTGCTGGAGCAGCGCCAGCACCCCACCGAGCCGCAGCGCATCGAAAAAATGCTGTTTGAAGGCCAGACCGTGCTGGTGCAGGTGATCAAGGACCCCATCGGCACCAAGGGCGCCCGGCTGTCCACGCAAATGTCGCTGGCCGGCCGTTTCCTGGTGCATCTGCCGCAGGAAGAACACATCGGCATCTCGCAAAAGATCGAAAGCGAGTCCGAGCGCCACAGCCTGAAAGCACGGCTGGAAAAACTGCTGCCACCCAATACCCCGCGTGGTTACATCATCCGCACCAGCGCGGAAACCGCCACCGATACCGAGCTGCAGGCCGATATCGAATACCTGTCCAAGCTGTGGGCCGACATCCGCCACAAGTCACAACACCTGCCGGCGCAAAGCCTGCTGTACGAAGACCTGCCGCTGGCGGTGCGCGTGCTGCGCGACATGGTCAGCGACACCACCGAGCATGTGATTGTCGACTCCACCGAAAACTACAGCCGCATGGTGGAATTTGCCGAGCAATACGTGCAGTCCGCCGTGCGCAAGATCGAGCGTTATTCGGGCGAGCGCCCGCTGTTCGAGCTGTTTTCCATCGAAGCGGAAATTGACAAGGCGCTGTCGCGGCGGGTGAACCTGAAGTTTGGCGGCTACCTGATCATCGACCAGACCGAGGCGATGACCACCATCGACGTCAACACTGGCGGCTTTGTCGGCAACCGCAATTTTGACGAAACCATCTTCAAGACCAATCTGGAAGCCACCCAGGCCATTGCCCGCCAGCTGCGGCTGCGCAATCTGGGCGGCATCATCATTGTCGATTTCATCGACATGGACAATGAAGAACATCAGACCGCGGTACTGACCGAGCTGGCCAAGGCCCTGGCACGCGACCGCACCCGCGTCACCCTCAACGGCTTTACCAGCCTGGGCCTGGTGGAAGTCACCCGCAAGCGCACCCGCGAAAGCCTGGCCCATGTCCTGTGCGAACCCTGCCCCACCTGCCAGGGGCGTGGCGAGATCAAGACTGCCCAGACCGTGTGTTACGAGATCCAGCGCGAAATCGTGCGCGAGGCACGCCAGTTCGATGCCAAGGGCTATCGCATCCTGGCGGCCCAGCCGGTGATCGACATGTTCCTCGACGAGGAATCGCAAAGCCTGGCCATGCTGGTGGACTTCATCGGCAAGCCGATTTCGCTGTCGGTGGAAAGCACCTATACCCAGGAACAGTTTGACGTGGTCCTGTTGTAACCATCGCCCCGCCATGCCGGACGATGTGAGAACGGAGTAGCAAGCATGAAGCAAGATTCCGGCGATGCCCTGTGGCTCGCCATCCTGCAGGAAGCCGAACAGGCGGCGCGCGACGAGCCCATGCTGGCCAGCTTCCTGCACATGACGGTATTGCGCCATGGCACGCTGGAAGACGTGCTGGCCTTTCACCTGTCCAGCAAACTGGCCAGCCCGGTGATGGATGCGCGCGCGCTGATGGAGCTGTTCCGCGAGGCCCTGGCCTCCGATCCCGGCATCAGCGCCTCGGCCCGCGCCGATATCCGCGCCTGTTTCGAGCGCGACCCGGCCTGTGACAGCTATTCCACCCCCTTGCTGTATTTCAAGGGCTTTCATGCCCTGCAAAGCCAGCGCATCACCCACTGGCTGTGGCAGCAGCAGCGCAAGACGCTGGCCTTGTTCCTGCAAAACCGCATCTCCGAAGTGACTGGCGCCGACATCCATCCGGCGGCGCGCATCGGCCAGGGCGTGATGCTGGATCACGGCACCGGACTGGTCGTCGGCGAAACGGCCGTCATCGGCAATAATGTGTCCATTTTGCATGGCGTGACGCTGGGCGGCTCCGGCAAGGACCGTGGCGACCGTCACCCCAAGATCGGCGACGGCGTGATGCTGGGTGCCGGCGCTGCCGTGCTGGGCAATATCCGCGTCGGCGACTGTGCCAAGGTTGGGGCCGGCAGCGTGGTGCTGGAGGACGTGCCGCCGCATACCACGGTGGCCGGCGTGCCGGCGCGCATCGTGGCCCAGGTGAATGAAGGCATGCCTTCGCTGGACATGGACCAGCGGGTGTGACGAGCAGCGGCCAGGCTTTGCATGTGGTGCAGGGCGACGCCGCCGCCGCATTGCTGCGCCAGCTGGCGCTGGCAGGCGAGGTACTGGCCTTTGCCGAAGACTTCAGCCACGGCCCGCTGGCCGATGCCGATACCATGGACCCGCAGCTGCGCATGGCCTGGTGGAACCGCATCTGGTGGTCACAGCCCTGGTGGCCGGACATCGACCAGCAATTCCAGCTGGCCTGGTGGCAATGCCGCAAGCGCCTGTTCCGCGCGCTGTCCGAGCGGCAGCCCTTGTGCATCTGGCTGGGCAATACCGTACACGACCAACTGATGCTGGCCATGCTGGCGGCCAATGCCCATGCCGATCAGCTGCTGATGGTGCAGGAGCTGGCCGGGCAAGTGACATCGTGTCACAACGGCTGCTACGCCGTGGCCATGTGTCATGCCGCCGAGCTGCAGCCGCTGAGCGCCCGCCTGCTGCCCGCAGCCGAGCGTGCCCGGCTGGCGGCGACCTGGAGCCATTGGCAGCAGCATGCCCAGGGCTGGCGTGGCCAGATGAATGGCCAGCTGCACGACTATCCGGCCGATCATTTCGATGCCCGCCTGCTGGCCTTGCTGCGACAAGAGGGCGCGCAGCCTGCTGCCCGGCTGGTCGGCCTGCTGATGGGGCAGCTGATGGCGCAGCCGATAGCGGAATTGGTGGGCGACAGCTATCTGTTCTGGCGCCTGGCGGCCTTGGCCGAGTCAGGTCGGCTGCTGCTGGAGCCACAGCCGGACGGCCCGCCGCGGGTGCTGCCGCTGTAAGGCGGGACCGCCTGCTTTGCAGGCAGGCGGCAGGCGGGTAGAATCCGCCGCCGTGGTCCGTCCCGATCTTGCCTGACGGCCATTCCTTGCGAGGAAACCATGCGATGAACGTCCGCGTTGTCGATTACCGCGCAGCCGATGCCGCTGCCCAATTCACCCGCTCCCTGCACGAAACCGGCTTTGGTGTGCTGGTCAACCATCCGCTGCAGCAAGCGCTGGTGGAAAAAATCTATGCCGACTGGCTGGCCTTCTTTGACAGCCCGGCCAAGCACGACTTTGCCTTCGACCCGCAGCGGCAGGATGGCTATTTTTCCACCGCCATTTCGGAAACCGCCAAAGGCGCCAGCCACAAGGACATCAAGGAATATTTCCATTGCTATCCCTGGGGCCGGGTACCGCCGGCGCTGGCCGATGACATCCAGCGCTACTATGCCAGTGCCAATGCGCTGGCGCGCGAACTGCTGGGCTGGGTGGAGCAATACACCCCGGCTGATATTGCCGCCCACTACAGCGAACCCTTGTCGGGGATGATTGCCGACAGCCAGCAAACCTTGCTGCGGGTGCTGCGTTATCCACCGCTGACCGGCCAGGAGCCGGCCGGTTCGCTGCGCGCGGCCGCCCATGGCGATATCAATCTGCTGACCCTCCTGCCTGCTGCCAATGAACCCGGCCTGCAAGTGCAGGACAAGCAGGGCAGCTGGGTGGATGTGCCCTGTGATTTCGGCATGCTCATCATCAATATCGGCGACATGCTGCAAGAGGCCTCGCGCGGCTACTATCCGTCCACCCAGCATCGGGTGGTGAATCCCCAAGGGGAGGCTGCGCGGAGCAGTCGGGTATCACTGCCCTTGTTCCTGCATCCGCGGCCGGAGGTGGTGCTGTCGGAGCGGCATACCGCGGGCAGCTATCTGGATGAAAGATTGCGCGAACTGGGCGTGAAAAAATGAATCGCCCATGGCCGGTTAATTAAATTAATGGATTGTAAATGACTGTAAATGCCCTTCGGGGCATTTTTTTTTGCTGCTAGGGTTGGCCTTGTTTTTATCGTCTGGCGAGTAATAAGGTGAATGATCTGTGGCGCTATCTTATGGCATCGGCTGCACTGTCTTTGAGCGCATGCAGCCTGATTACCTCACCGCTGGTGGCAGGTGTGCAATTGGCCAGTACCGCCGTCACATCGGTGGCCAATATGGCACCCAATACCAGCACCAATGGCATGGTGCACCCGCATGAGGAGTTGCACGATATCTGTATCGAATTGAATGCCAATGTGATTGTTGCGGATTTCATTCCGGAACTGCAAAAGCAGTTACGGGAACGGGAAATAGAAAGCCGTATTTATGCACCAGGTAATATACCGTCGGCTTGTGAGGCAACGCTCTATTACACGGTATTGACGCAATGGGGTTCACCACTGTTCAGCGATGAATTGCGTCCCTATATCACCGACATCAATTTGCTGCTGAAGAAAAACGGCAAGGTATTGGCCAATGCCGCCTACCGGCTGGACGGCATGGCCTATGACAAGTGGAGCAGCACCGGCCACAAGCTGTCGCCGCTGCTGCTGAAGATGTTTGCCAGTGAGAGCATGGCGCAGTGGCAGAATGCTGCAAGCGGTGGCGACGAGGCCAGCCACTTTGAACAAGATGTAGCTAAGCGCGCCGCTGCGGCTACCAGAAATTGATCAGTCCGGCGAAGAAGCGCTGGGCATCGGTGCGCGAGGCCACGTCGCTGGCCACCCCGTTCACCACCTGCTCGATGCGTGCATCACCCACATCAGACGATGACACCACATTGCCCACCTTGATATCGCGTTTGTTCACCACCCCGGAGAAACGCAATATCGTGGTATTGCCACTGGCGGCCACGGCTTTTTCCCCGGCAATGGCCATATAGCCATTGGGTAATACATCGGTGACCGACACCATCAGGCTGCCACTGATCTGGTTGCTATTGCTGACCTGGCCAATGCCTTTCAGGCTGTTGCTGCCACTGGCCTTGCCGTTGTAATCAAATATTTCCTTGAGCAAGCCCCCCATGGAAGAGAGCGCGCCAGGACCGGATTCGGAAATGGAAGAGGTCCGGTTGGTGGTGGTGTTGGCATTATTGCTGGAGGAAAGATTCTCGGCGATATTGATTTTCAGTGCATCGCCCACATGGCTGGCAATCGGCTCTTCAAATAGCAACATGGCCCTGTTTGGCTGGTAAATCGAGCCGGGGCTGTCTTCCAGTGCCACCGGGGTATATTGCGGCCGGATATGTACTGGTGCCGTGACCAGATTTTGCGGCGATGAAGCACAGCCGCTGATCAATCCTGTCAATAAAAGATAAGCCCGGACATGAATAAACATGGTTTTCACTTTGGCCCTCTCTATGGTTGGTATGACTCCTCTGATTCTATTGGGCTGAATGGTTAATTGCGGTTAGCGAGCAGAAAGTAAGGTAAGAAAATGTAAAGCGCATGGCCGTTATCCTTAACGCGGCATAACGTAAATTTACATGCCGGCCGGTCTGGCATCAGAACATGTAAAAAAACGCGATGGGGAGAAGGACATGAGCACAATCAATGGCGTAGCCGCATCGACACCCCCCTTGTCTGCCTACGGGGTGTTGCGACGTGATGTACAGGCGGTGGTCGGCGATGTGGCAGGCGTGGCCACGGCAATCGGCCATGGTCTGGTGGCCGGCAGCAGTGCCACCGGCTCGGCGCTGGGGAATGGACTGAGCGCGGTTGGCGACAGCCTCAGCACGCTTGGCCATACCATCAATACCTATGTCTAGGCCGGCGCAGCGGCCTGTGCCAGGCAGGTCTGGCTGCTGCTTCAGTGCACGGTGAAATCGGCAATATGGGCCGGGACCTTGTCCCGGCCCATGTATTTCTGGCGCAGGCGTTCGGTGTAGCCACTTTGCTCCAGCGCATCCAGCGCGGCCTGCAAGCGCCTGACTGTGTCGTCCGGGGTTTGCCGGTTCAAGGCATACCAGTACTGGCGCGTGTCATCCAGCAGGGCCACGGGCTGCACCAGATGGGCATCCAGCCCAGCCTGCTGCAGTTGCCAGGCCATGGCCCAGTCCAGCATGGCCACCAGATCGACGCGCCCCAGCTGCAGCTTGCCCAGATTCACCGCATCGCTGCGGCCGCTGTCCTGTTCCTGGCCGATGCGCAAACCCAGTTCCAGCAGCCGATTTTGCGTGGCGGACTCGAACAGGGTGCTGGTGCGCAGCTGTCGCAGCTGTTCGATGCTGTGCAACTGAATGTCCCTGCGCCCTGCCAGCCGGTACAGATAGATGCGCCGCGGGCTGATGGGGCCTACCCAGCGGAACAGGTTTTCCCGCTCCGTCGTACGTACCGTGCTGAACAGCAAGCTGCCGGGGGTGGACTGTGTCATGGCATAAGCGCGCGCCCAGGGCAGCAGCTGCAGGCTGAGCGGGATGGCGGCCTTGTCGGCCATGGCCTGCAATAACTCGCTGGAAAAACCGCTGACCTTGTCATGCTGCAGAAAGTTCAGCGGTGGCAATTCCTCGGTATAGGCGAGCAATGTGCTGGCCATGGCCGGATGGCCGCACAGGAGTACAAACAGCAACAGCAGGCGTGAGCACATGGGCAGTCTAAAGATTTTTTTAACAGAATTTATCGTCAGCTTAACAGACGGGCAAGGGCTGGCATCTGCCCGCCCATTGCAGCAGGCCGCCGCGACAATCGTGTGACAGCCCCGGCGGCGTGCCCAGCTGGTGTAAAATGGCCCCTTCGATCAAGCCTTGAAGAAACGCCTGCCATGAGTGAGCTGTTAGCCGGACTGAACAACGAACAACTGCGAGCCGTCACCTGGCCTGCCAAGAGTGCGCTGGTGCTGGCCGGAGCCGGCAGTGGCAAGACACGGGTGCTGACCACCCGCATCGCCTGGCTGATTGCCACCGGGCAGGTGAATCCGGCTGGCGTGCTGGCGGTGACTTTCACCAACAAGGCCGCCCGTGAAATGCACACCCGCCTGGGCGCCATGGTGCCGGTGAATGTGCGCACCATGTGGATCGGCACCTTCCATGGCCTGTGCAACCGCTTTCTGCGCGCCCATTACCGCGATGCCGGCCTGCCGCAGACTTTCCAGATTCTCGACTCGGCCGACCAGCAGGCTGCCATCAAGCGCCTGCTGAAAAGCATGGAGCTGTCGGACGAAAAATACCCGCCGCGGGCGGTACAGAGCTTTATCAATGGCAGCAAGGAAGCCGGCGTGCGTGCCGAGCGCCTGCCGCCGCCGCTGACGCCCTACGAAGCCAAGCTGCACGAGCTGTATGCCGCCTACGACGCCCAGTGCCGCCGCGAAGGCGTGGTGGATTTCGCCGAACTGCTGTTGCGCAGCTACGAGCTGCTGCAGGCCAATGCCGCCTTGCGCGCGCACTACCAGGGCCGCTTCCGCCATATCCTGGTGGACGAGTTCCAGGATACCAACCGCCTGCAATACGCCTGGCTCAAGCTGTTGTCCGGCGAGCACAATGTGCTGTTTGCCGTGGGCGACGACGACCAGTCCATCTACGCCTTCCGCGGTGCGGAAGTGGGCAATATGCGTGCGCTGCTGACCGACTTCCAGGTGGCCGAGCCGGTGCGGCTGGAACAGAACTACCGCTCGGTCGGCACCATCCTGAACGCGGCCAATGCCCTGATCGAGCGCAATGACGGCCGCCTGGGCAAGAATCTGTGGACCGATGCCGGCGAGGGCGAGCAGATCCGCCTGTACGAAGCCTATTCCGATGGCGATGAGGCGCAGTTCATCATCGACGAGGTCAAGAGCCTGCAGCGCGAAGGCATGAATCTGTCCGACATGGCCATCCTCTATCGCTCCAATGCCCAGTCGCGGGTGCTGGAACATGTGCTGGTCAATGCCCAGCTGCCCTACCGCATTTACGGCGGCCTGCGCTTTTTCGAAAGACTGGAAGTCAAGCATGCGCTGGCCTATCTGCGCCTGGTCAGCAATCCGGACGACGACAATGCCCTGCTGCGCGTCATCAATGTACCGGCGCGCGGCATCGGCGCCCGTACCGTGGAAAACCTCCAAGCCATCAGCCGCGAGCAGGGCGTCACCCTGTGGCAGGCCTGCTGCGCAGCCGGCGGGGGCCGTAGCGCGGCCAAGCTGGGCGAATTCGTGCTGCTGATCGAAGCCTTGCGCGCCAAGGCCGAGGGCATGACGCTGGCGGAAACCGTCAGCCTGATCATCGATCATTCCGGCCTGCGTGCCATGTATGAGCAGGACAAGAAAGAGGGCGAGGAACGGCTGGCCAACCTGGACGAACTGATCAATGCCGCTGCCGGTTTCTTCCCGGATGCCGCCGAGCAGGCCATTGTCGAATTCCTCAGCGCCGCCAGCCTGGAAGCCGGCGAGCATCAGGCCGAGGCCGGCGAGGACGCGCTGCAACTGATGACCGTGCATGCGGCCAAGGGCCTGGAGTTTGACGCGGTGTTTGTCTCCGGGCTGGAAGAGGGCCTGTTCCCGCACGAAAACAGCATGAACGACAGCAAGGGTCTGGAAGAAGAGCGCCGGCTGATGTATGTGGCGGTCACCCGCGCCCGCAAGCGCCTGTATCTGTCCTGCGCCCAGAGCCGCATGCTGCATGGCCAGAGCCGCTACCCGATCCGCTCGCGCTTTGTCGAGGAAATTCCGGCCGAGCTGGTCCGCGTACTGTCTGCTACAGTGAAACCTGTGCCGCAAAACACCCATCGCCGCGCCCCCTGGCTGGACGAGGTGGCTGTGCCGGCGGCACCGGTGGCCCCATTGCCGGGTTACCGCATCGGTCAGAGCGTCAGTCACGCCAAGTTCGGTTCCGGCGTGGTGATCAATGCCGAGGGCAGCGGCAGCGATTTGCGCTTGCAGATCAATTTTGCCGAGCACGGGCTGAAGTGGCTGGATTTGCGTTATGCCAAGCTGACCGCCGAACAATGACATTCCATCCGGGTTGGCCGATGATGACGCCATGAATGATATGTACCCTTCCACCAGCTACCAGAGCCTGACCGCAGGGCAGGGGGATGCCGAATCGGCACGCAAGCCCTACGAGGACCCGTACGCCAGCCGCCTGTTCCTGATCATCGACAGCCTGCCGGAGATGCAGCGCGCACTGGCCATGACCCTGGCCTCGTTTGGGGCCGACAAGGTCGAATACGCCAGCAAGGCCGGCGATGCGCTGGCCAAGATGGCCAAGTTCGAGTTCGACGTGGTGCTGTGCGACTACGACCTGGGCAATGGTTACGATGGCCTCTACCTGTTTGAAGAGGTGAAGGAACGCAATCTGATCAAGCAGTCCTGCGTGTTCATGATCGTCACCGGCGAGCGCCGCTCGCAGCGGGTGATTTCCGCCGCCGAGCTGGCGCCGGACGACTATCTGCTCAAGCCCTTTACCGGCGAAGTGCTCAGCCAGCGCCTGGAAAAAGCCATGCGCCGGCGCGAGGCTTTCCGCGTGGTGGACGAAGCCATCATGCGCCACGAGTACCTGGCCGCCATCGATGCCTGTAGCCGCAAGATCAGCCAGCGTGGCGAATTCACCCTCGATTTCATGAAGCTCAAAGGCTCGCTGGCGCAAAAAATCGGCGACTTCGACACCGCGCGCAACCTGTATATGGAAGTGCTGCGCCTCAAGCCGCTGGCCTGGGCCAAGCTGGGGCTGGCCAAGTCGCTCACCGGGCTGAAATCCTATGATGAGGCGCGCCTGCTGTTCGAGGAAGTGCTCACCGACAACGAAAGGGTGATGGAAGCCTACGACTGGCTGGCCAAGCTGCATCGCATTCACCACAACCTGCCGGGCGCGCAAAACACCCTGGAAAAAGCCACCACCCTGTCGCCGGTGGTGTTGCGGCGACAAAAGCAGCTGGCCGAGGTGGCACTGCTGAACAAGGATCTGGAAACCGCCGAGGCCGCCAGCGAAGAAACCCTCAATATCGCCAAGTACACCTGGCACCGCAGCCCCACCCATTACGCCATGCTGGCGCGGGTGCAGATGGCGCGGGGGGAAACCGGCACCGCCGCCCGCACCCTGGGCAATCTGCGCCGTGACTACCGCTACAACGAAGCCGGCGAATGGATGTGTACCGTCATCGACAGCCAGTTGCAAGGCAAGCTGGGCAATCGCGACAAGGCCCGCGCGCTGCTGGCCGAGGCCGAGGCCGGCTACCAGAAGCTGAGCGAAAACCTGCCGGCCGATGCGCAAATGGAGTTCGCCCGTGCCTGTTTTGCCCAGGGCAGACAGGACAGTGGCAATGCCGCCATGCGCGACCTGGTGCGCAACAACCACGACAACGAAGAACTGCTGTCCTCCATCGGTAGCCTGTTCGACGAAATGGGACTGGGGGAAATGGGCCGCCAGCTGATTGCCGAAAACGTGCAGTCGGTGCTGGAGCTGAACAACCAGGCGGTGCGCGAAGCCCAGGCCGGCCGCTTCGACCAGGCCATCGAGCGCTTCGTCAAGGCGCACGAGGAAATGCCGCACAATGTGCAGGTCATGCTTAACCTGGCCAATGCCACCATGGCCTATGTGCATGGCCATGGCTGGCATGAAAGCCATATGCGGCGGGCCTACGACATGCTGGTGCAAGTGCGCACGCTGGCACCGGCCAACAACAAGTTTCAGAAAATCCTCCGCGCCTGGCGGCAGCTGGTGGAAAAGCTGGGCAAACCGCAATGGGTACTGTAGAGCGGCTGCGGGTACTGGTGGTGGACGATGAGCCGCTGGCCCGCGAACGCATGGTGGCACTGGTGGCGCAGTGCGGCGGCAGCGCCGTGGCCGCGCTGGGTGATGCCGCAGCCGCCAGCGACTGGCTGGAGCGGCATGCCGCCGATGTGCTGCTGCTGGATATTTCCATGCCCGGCATCAATGGCGTGGAGCTGGCGCGGCGCCTGCGCCAGCGCCCGCTGCCACCGCAACTGATCTTCACCACCGCTCACGAACACTATGCGGTCGATGCCTTCGAACTGGATGCCGCCGACTACCTGCTCAAGCCGGTCAGGCTGGAGCGCCTGCGCCAGGCGCTGGACAAGGCAGCACGCCGCTGTGGCGGCAAGCCCGCCATCGAAGCCCATTTCAGCGTGCGCCACCGCGACCGCCTGCTCACCATCCCCTTCAGCGAAGTGCGCTATCTCAAGGCCGAGCAGAAATACGTCAGCCTGGTCACCGCTGACGGCGAATACCTGCTGGATGAGTCGCTGGTGGCACTGGAACAGCGGCTGGGCGACAGCGTATTGCGCATCCACCGCAATTGTCTGGTGATGCGCCATGCGCTGCAGGAACTGCTGCGCACCGGCAATGCCGATGAAGAACTCTGGGCCGTGCGCTTGCGCGGCATTACCCAGCCACTGGCAGTCAGCCGCCGCCAGCTGCCCGCCATCCGCGCCAGCCTGCGCCAGATAAGCAGCTAGTTAAGCAGCTGGTTAAGCAGCTGGTTTAGACAGCTGCCGCGATCCCTTGCTATTGCCAGCAATTTGGGTTAAGTGAAATTACTTAACAGGCCGCTTTGCGGCGGTTTGTGCCGCCCAGGCCGCCACGCCTTCTATAGAATCACTGTTTTTCTCCCCTCCAGCAGCTGCCCATGCGGATCAAACTCGCCACCCTGGCTTGTACCCTGCTCTGGTTCGTGTTGAGTGCCTTGATCTCCATGGCCTTCCTCAGCCGGGCGGTGCTGAGCGCCGAGCAAGAGTTCGATCTGCTCGCCACACGGCTGTCCGAGCAGCTGACGCAAAAGCTGCAGGTCAACGACACCATACTCGACAGCTATGCCGCCTTTGCCATGCTGGACCATCAGCATGCCGAACAAGAGCAGCTCTTCGTGCGGCAGATGGCCGCGCGTTACCCGCAGATGGTGTCGCTGGAGCGCATCCGCCGCGTCAGCCAGCAGCAATTGCCAGACTGGAGCAAACAGATGGCCGCGCGCTGGGGCAGCGATTTCCGCCTGCATGCCTATGCCGCCGGCAGCCTGGCCCCCCGCTATCCCTTGCCGGCCTGGCCCGACTACTACCCGATAGAGTCCATCCAGCCCCTGACGCAGGCCGTGCGCCCCCTGCTGGGTGCCGACATCAAGCATGATCCCCAGCTGCAACAGCCCTTGCAGCAGGCACTGCGCAGCGGTCGCGCCAGCATGTCCGCCCCCTTCTTGCTGCGTGAAGGCTATCGCGGCCATGTGCTGTTGCAGCCACTGAACGACAATGCCCTGCTGTTGCAGGGCCGCCCGCCGGAACAGTTTGTCGCGCTGGTGCTGCGTTCCGATTATCTGCGCCCGGCCGACACCACGCTGCCGGCCGGCATGCAGCTGAGCCTGCGCCAGCACGGCCAGCCGCCAACGGCGGCGGCTTATGTCGATATCCCCGGCCAGGCGCATGGCTGGCTGAGTACGCTGGGTTTTCCGCGGCTGCAGCTGGAGCGGACGCTGGGCAGCGAAGCACAGACGCTGGATTTGCGGCTGGACTGGCAGCTGGGCTGGTTTCTGCTCAGCGGTTTCGAACGCAGCGTGATTTTTTGCCAGTCCTTGCTGCTGTTGCTGCTGCTGGCCGTGGCCCTGCGCTTTTACCGCGGCCTGTTGTCCAAGCAGCAGCGGCGGGAAAGCCACCTGTTCTATCTGGCCAATCACGACCGGCTGACCGGTCTGGCCAATCGCAACCTGTTTTACGACCGGCTGCAACATGCCATTTCGCGGCTGAACCGCAATGGCAAGCGGCTGGCGGTGCTGTTTCTGGACATGGACCGCTTCAAGCCGGTCAATGACAGCTATGGTCATGCCACCGGGGACAAGGTCCTGCAGCTGATTGCGGCCCGCATCCTCGCCATCATGCGCAGCGAGGACACCGTGGCGCGGCTGGGCGGGGACGAGTTTGTCCTGCTGATGGAGGATGTCGAGTCCAACCGCGAGGCCGACCGGGTGGTGGAACGGCTCAAGCATGCCATCCAGCAGCCCTACGAGGTGGATGGCCACAGCATCCGGCTGGGGGTGAGCATCGGCATTGCCTACTATCCCGAGGACGGCATGCTGATCGAGGAATTGCTGGATGTGGCCGACCGCAAGATGTATGGCGACAAGCAGCCGGAGATCGAGCGCAGCTGAGCCGCGCTGTGGTGTTTGTGCCGCCGTGCCGGCAAATATCCGGCAATACCATGGCCTCTGCCCGGCGTATCGATTAAAATCCGCCGATCAACGACAGGGGAAAACCATGTACCAGTCCGACTTCACCAAATTCATGAGCGAATTTCTGGACAAGAATCCGGAAGTAGACCAGCAGCGCCGCGAGCTGCGCCTTACCCTGTGGGACCGCAAGGTGAGCCTGGACGACCAGCGCCGCTGGAAGGAATCGCGCGTACCGCAAAAGCCTTACGTCTATCAGCCCGAATAAGCCGTCCCCGGCCCGGCCCATGCCGGGTCCACCCTGAACGCCCCCTGCTGCCAGCCCCGCCCACGCTCTCCGTGCCGGACTGGCAAACCAAGCGGGCGTTTTGTCATTTTGCCGAGAACACCCATGACCAGTCGTACCGTGCCGCTGGACGGCCCACTGCATGATTACCTGATGGCCATTGGCCTGACCGAGCATCCGGTAATGCGCGAACTGCGTGAATTCACCGCCGGCCACCGCATGGCCAAGATGCAGATCGCCCCGGAGCAGGGGCAGTTCATGGGCTGGCTGGTACAGCTGATGGGGGTGCGCCGTTACCTGGAAATCGGCGTATTCACCGGTTACAGCATGCTGGCCGCCATGCTGGCCATGCCGGCCGATGGCGAGGCCGTGGCCTGTGACGTCAGCGCGGAATTCACCACCATCGCACGCGAATACTGGAGCAAGGCCGGGGTGGAATCGCGCATCCGCCTGGTCTTGCAGCCGGCGCTGCAGACGCTGCAACAGCTGTTGGCAGAAGGCCGCGCCGGCCAGTTCGACCTGGTATTCATCGATGCCGACAAACCGTCCTACCAGGACTACTACGAGACCTGCCTGCAACTGGTGCGCCGCGGTGGGGTCATCGCCATCGACAATATCTTCCTGTCCGGCCGCGTGGTGTCGCCAAGACCCGAAGACCCGCCCGGCGTGCAGCTGATGCACGATTTCAATGCCCGGTTGCAACAGGATGCGCGCATCCGCCACTGCGTGCTGCCGATCGGCGACGGCCTGACGCTGTGCACCCGGCTTTGATCCGGGCGAGCGACTGCCGGCTGCGAACTTTCCCAGGATGCCCCGGGTCAGACCCCTTTTTTGTTAAGCAAGATGTTTGTCATCCGGCCCATTCGGGTGCGGTGCTATGATGGCGAACTGAACTTTCGTCCGGACCCCCATGCTGAATCGCCGCCCCCGCCGCCAAATGAACCAGATGAACGTGGTGCCCTACATCGACGTCATGCTGGTGTTGCTGGTCATCTTCATGGTGACTGCGCCCATGTTCACGCCTGGGGTGATCCAGGTGCCCAGCGTATCGCAGGCCGCCGCGCTGGATCAGCCGCCACTGGAGGTGGTGCTGGATGCCGGTGACAAGCTGCAAATCAAGGACGGCGACAAGGTGACTGCGGTGGAATCGCGCAGCACGCTGGCATCCCAGGTGGCCGCCTTGCTGGCCGGTGCCGACCGCCCGGTCGCCATCTCTGCCGACAAGGATCTCAAGTATTCCGATGTGGTGTCCGTGGCCGACGACCTGCACAAGGCCGGCATCAAGCGCGTGGCCCTCACCGTCAAGCAGCAGAATCATCAGTAAGGCATGAAACGCTCCGACACCTCCTTTTCCGGCTCATTGCTGGCCTCGCTGCTGTTCCACGCCGCGGTGGGCGGCCTGTTGCTATGGGCTGGCCTGCACAGCCAGCAACCAGTCAAGGAAGTGCCGCTGGCGCTGGAACTATGGAGCAGCCCGCCGCCGCCCCCGCCCGCCGTGGCTGAGCCGGTCCCCGTGGTGAAACCAGCGCCCGCGCCACCCGTGGTGACTCCGCCCGCCCCGCCGCCGGAACCGCCGGCCGAGGTCAATCTTGGGGCGAAGAAAAAGCCCGAGCCCAAGCCGCAGCACGAAGTAAAACCACCACCGGAGCATGTCAGCAAGCCGGCGCCGGTACAAAAGCTGTTGCCAGAAAAAGCCAAGCCGCAGCCGGTAAAGAAAGTGGAGCCGGAGAAAAAGCCGGAGCCGCCGAAAAAGCAGGACAAGCCGGTGGAAAAACCGCAGACCAAACCGGTCACACCGGCCGTTGCCGACAAGAAAACAGCCAAGACCCCGCCGCCAGCCGTACCGGGCAAGGGCAGCAAGCAGGCCAAGAACTACAACAACGAGGCAGACGATCTGCTGTCCTCGCTGGATAGCCCGAATACCGGCCACAAGGCCAATGCCCGCAGCACGCAGGCGGGCAGCGCCACTGGCATGGCCGGTGGATCGGTCAATGGTTCGGCCGCGGCCAAGGGGGGCTGGATCGACAAGGTCAAGGCCAAGATCACCCCGCTGGTGCAGATTCCTCCCGATCTGAGCGGCAATCCCAAGGTGGTGCTGCTGGTGACCCTGCTGCCGACGCTGGAAGTCAGCAAAGTGCAGCAGATCAGCTCCAGTGGCAACAAGGCGTATGACGAAGCTGTGCAGCGCGCCATCTGGGAGGCGCGTACCTTCCCCAGCCTGCCGGCCGGGGCCAACTTCAACGATGGCTATCGTCAGTTCAAGATGGAATTCCGCCCCCGCTCCTGAGGGCGCAGGTGGGTAATGGCTGAATAATCACAGGTTTTTTACGAAATTTCGTATGTAGAGGGAACTCATGCCGCGCATTCGCACTCTGTTTAAGGCATTGCTAATGTTTGCCTTGCTGGCCAGTGGCGCCGCCCGCGCTGAAATGACTATTGAAATCGTCGGTGGCGGTGCCAGCAAGCATGCTATCGCCGTGGTGCCGTTCAAGGACGAAGGCAGTCGCGTGCGCGAAGCGCTCACGCCCATCATTCGCAGCGACCTGGAGTTGTCCGGTGTGTTTCGCATGGTGGATGGCACGGCGGTCGCCAATGTGCCGGTAGAGCCGGCGGATGTTCGCTACCCGCTGTGGCAGGCTGCCGGCGCACAGTCCATCGCCATCGGCAAGGTCGAGCCAGTGGCCGGCGGCCAGGTCAAGATCAGTTTCCGCTTGCTGGATGTGGCACAGAAAAAGCAGCTGACTTCCGGCGAGTTCACCGTGACGCCGGACCGTGGCCGCGAAGTGGCGCATACCATTGCCGACATGATTTACGAGGCCATCACCGGACAGAAGGGCATTTTCAATACCCGCGTGGTGTATGTGCTGAAAAACGGCCGCAATTATATGTTGCAGGTGGGACTGATCACGGATGTGGACAGCAACCGCGCGCAAACCATCCTGCGCTCGAAAGAGCCGATCATCTCGCCCAGCTGGAGTCCGGATGGCCGCTACCTGGCCTATGTCTCCTTCGAGAGCAAGAAACCCGTGGTATGGGTGCAGGACCTGGCCACCGGCCAGCGCCGCGCCGTGGCCAATTTCAAGGGCAGCAATTCCGCCCCGGCCTGGAGTCCGGATGGCAGCAAGCTGGCGGTGGTGCTGACCACCACCGGCAACTCGCAGATTTATCTGGTGAACACGCTGGGCGGTGCGCCGCGTCGCCTCAGCTATAGCGATGCGATTGATACCGAGCCGGCCTTCACCCCGGATGGCAGCCAGATCTACTTTGTCTCCGACCGTACCGGCGGACCACAAATTTATCGCATGGCTGTCAGCGGCGGGCAGGCCCAGCGCGTTACTTGGCAAGGTAGCTATAACGTTTCGCCACGTGTTTCACCGGATGGCCGCACCCTGACCTTCATCCGGCGCGAGGCGGGCCATTTCCGGGTGATGGCGCAGGATCTCACCACCGGTGATGTGCGCGCGCTGTCGGACAATGGTTATAACGAACGACCCAGCTTCGCCCCCAATGGTCGCATGGTGCTGTATGCCAGCGAGACCGGCGGCAAGAGCGTGCTGTATGCCACCACGCTGGATGGCAGCAGCAAGGTGAAACTGGCAGTCATCAATGGTGAAGTGCAGGACCCGTCATGGGGCCCTTTCAACAATCCGCAATGATGTAATGCATTCAAATCCAAGGAGTGAAGGCATGAACTGGAAGCAACTCGTACTCGGCACCGCCACGGTCACCCTGCTGGCCGCCTGCGCCAGCACCAAACCGGCCCCGGTGGCCCCGGCAGGCAATAATGGCGCAGCCAGCAGCCAGACCACTGCCCCGGTAGATACCGGCAGCAGCAACCAAGGCAATCTGTCGGCAGACCCGCTGCATGATCCGCACAGCCCGCTGGCCAAGCGCAGCGTGTATTTCGACTTTGACTCCTCCACCGTCAAGAGCAGCGACAAGCCCACCGTGGAAGCCCATGCCGGCTATCTGAAAGATCACGCCGATCGCAAGGTCATCATCCAGGGCAACACCGACTCGCGTGGCAGCCGCGAGTATAACCTGGGCCTGGGTCAGCGCCGTGCCGAGGGCGTGAAGCGCTCGCTGGAAGTGCTGGGCGTGAAGGAAAGCCAGGTGGAAGCCGTCAGCCTGGGCAAGGAAAAGCCGAAGGCGACCGGCAATACCGAAGCTGACTTCGCCGAAAACCGCCGCGCCGACATTCTGTACAACGGCGAATAAGGCAGGCGACACCGGCTGCCAGCATGGCAGCCCGCCGCCGGCGCGCATGCAACAGGCCGAACATCAGTCCATGGACATCCACGGGCTGCTATGATGTTCGGCCAACCTGTATTCAACGGACCGAGAACTGCCCCATGAAACGGCTTGCCCTCAGCGCGGCGCTGCTGCTGACCCTGTCAGCCTGCGCCACCACCAGCGACATCGAAGCAACCCGCAACCAGATCGATCAGGTCAATCGCCAGGCCAACGCCAGGTTGTCCGAAGTGGAAAGCAAGCTGTCCAATGAGAAGCTGCTGGAAATGGTCAATCAGGTAGACAGCCTCAAGGCCGAAGTCGCCAAGTTGCGCGGCGAGGTGGAAGTGGCCAATTACAATCTGCAAACCACGCAGAAGCGGCAGAACGATTTGTATAACGATCTGGATGGCCGTCTGAGCCATCTGGAGAGCGCCGGCAAGGAAGCCGCGGCCCAGCAGGCCGCCAGCCAGCCCGCCGCCAACAGCGCCGCCGCGGCCGATACCCAGACCAGCCCGGACTACGACAAGGCACTGAACCTGCTGCGCGCCCGTGATTTCCCCAAGGCCACCGCCGCGCTCAGCCTGTATATCCAGCAGAATCCCGGTGCGCCACAGGCGGTGGATGCCCTGTACTGGCTGGGCGTCGCCCATACCGCGCAGCGCCAGTACGATGCCGCCATCGAGATACACCGCCGCTTTGCCGAGCAATACCCGGACAATCCCAAGGCACCGGACGCGCTGCGTAATGTGGTCAACTGCCAGCGCGACCTGGGCCAGGCCGACAGTGCCAAGACCACGCTCAAGCGGCTGATCAAGCTGTACCCTGCCAGCAGCGCCGCGCAGAAGGCGCGCGAGCAACTCAGCAAAATGTAAGTCACCACAGCCCGCCACGCGGCAGACGCCGCCTGGCGGGCTGGGCCCATCCCATGATGCTACCCGCCCCCCTGGAACTGGCCGGCTTCGGCCTGCTGGCCACCGCCTTGCTGCTGCAAAGCCTCAGCCTGCCACGCTCGTCCGTGCTGGCCGGTGGCGCTGCCATTGTGCTGGCCGTATACAGCGGTTTGCTGCAGCCGCTGGGCTTGCTGGCCGTCTTGCTGGCTGCCGTTCTCAGCTATCTGGTTTACCGGCGCCCCCGCGCCGAGCTGCAGGTGCTGTGGATAGCCCTGTTGCTGGCGCTGGCCCTGCATGCCTTGCCCGGCTTTGACAATCCCTTGCTGTGGCAGGGCAGGGCCACCCCCGGCAGCGAGGTCTACCGGCTGTTCTGGAGTTTCGACAAGGGCGTGGCCGGCTGGCTGCTGCTATTGGGCTTGCATGATGCGCCCCATCGTGGTCGCGCCTGGGGTGGCACCGTGGCCGCAGTCGGGCTGTTGCTGCTGCTATTGGTACTGGCGCTGGCGCAGGAAAGCGGCATGATCGCCTATGCCCCCAAACTGCCGGCCTGGTTGCTGCCCTGGCTGTTTGCCAATTTCTTTCTCACTGCCCTGCCGGAAGAGGCGCTATTCCGCCACGGCCTGCAGCGCTGGCTGGAAAACCGGGTGGAACCCCTGCCCGCGCTGATTGCCGCCTCGCTGTTGTTCGGCGCGGCCCACCTTGCCGGCGGCTGGGGCTGGGTGGGGCTGGCCACCCTGGCCGGCCTGGGCTATGGCCTGACCTACGCCGCCACCCGCCAGGTAGCGCTGGCGGCACTGGCGCATCTGGCCTTCAATACCGTCCACCTGTTGTTGTTCACTTATCCGCGGCCGGGCTGAGGCGGGCTGGCCTGGCCGCACAGTGCGACAAATGTCTTGATATCAAAATAAAAAACCATTCCGGCCCACCCCTGCTCTCAGGTAAAATCACCTCTTTATTCCTCCCCGAGCTGCACCGCCATGATTGAAGTCGGCATCGTGATGGGTAGCAACAGCGACTGGGAAGTCATGCAGAACGCCGCCCGCGTACTGAAGGACTTCGGCGTTGCTTTTGAAACCCGCGTCGTCTCCGCCCACCGTACCCCGGACCTGCTGTTCAACTACGCCGAAACCGCTGCTGCGCGCGGTCTGAAAGCCATCATCGCCGGTGCTGGCGGTGCTGCCCACCTGCCGGGCATGCTGGCGGCCAAGACCCACCTGCCGGTGCTGGGCGTGCCGGTGCCGTCCAAATACCTGCGCGGCGAAGATTCGCTGCTGTCCATCGTGCAAATGCCCAAGGGCATTCCGGTGGCCACCTTCGCCATCGGCGAAGCCGGTGCCGCCAATGCCGCGCTGTTTGCCGTGGCCATGCTGGCCAATACCGTGCCGGAACTGGCGGAAAAGCTGATCGCCTTCCGCAAGCGCCAGGAAGAAACCGTGCTGGCGATGTCGCTGCCGGAGGTCGAATAAATGGCTGCCATCCTGCCGCCGTCCATGCTGGGCATACTCGGCGGCGGCCAGCTGGGCCGCATGTTTGCCGTGGCCGCCAAGACCATGGGCTACCGCGTGACGGTGCTGGACCCGGATGCCAATGCGCCGGCCGCCCAGTTTGCCGATGTGCACCTGTGTGCGCCCTTCAATGACGCCGCTGCCCTCAAGACCCTGGCGCAGACCTGTGCTGCGGTCACCACCGAATTCGAAAACGTCAACGCCGACGCCATGCGCGAACTGGCCCGCACCACCCGTGTATCGCCGTCTGGTGATTGCGTGGCCATCGCCCAGGACCGCATTGCCGAAAAGTCGTGGATCAACAAGGCCGGCCTGCCGACGGCGCCGTATCTGGCCATTGAAAGCGTGGAAGACATCCAGGTCGACCTGACGCCCTACCTGCCGGGTATCCTCAAGACTGCCCGTCTGGGTTACGACGGCAAGGGCCAGGTGCGGGTCAGCACCCAGGACGAAGCCCGCGCCGCCTATGCCAATCTGGGTGGTCAGGCTTGCGTGCTGGAAAAAATGCTGGACCTCAAGCTGGAAGTGTCGGCCATTGTCACCCGTGTCAGCACGGCGCAGATGGCGGTATTCCCGGTCGCGGAAAACAGCCACAAGAACGGCATTCTGGATGTGTCCATCGTACCGGCGCGCATTGCCCCGGCGCTGGCCGCATCGGCCCAGCAGATGGCGCAAAGCCTGGCCGAAGCGCTGGACTATGTGGGCGTGCTGGCGGTGGAATTCTTTGTGCTGGACGACGACAGCCTGGTGGTGAATGAAATCGCCCCGCGCCCGCACAATTCCGGCCATTACACCCTGACGGCCTGCCTGACCGACCAGTTCCAGCAGCAAGTGCGCGCCATGTGCGGCCTGCTGCCGGGCCGCACCGACCTGCTCAGCCCGGTGGTGATGGTGAACCTGCTGGGTGATGTATGGAAGGAAGACGGCCGCGAACCCAACTGGGACGTGCTGGCCGAGGCCCCCAATGCCCAGCTGCACCTGTACGGCAAGAAGCAGGCGCGGCCGGGGCGCAAGATGGGCCACTTCAACGTGATGGCCGCCACTGCCGACGAGGCTCTGGAACAGGCCGAAGCGCTGAAGGATACGCTGTAAGCCATTCCGGCTCCGCCAGCTGACAAGCGCTTGGCTGCGGAGCCGAGCAGTTTTCAAAATCGCCAGCCCGCCCATAAGGCAGGGTGGCCCAGCCTTTAGCAAGGACGTGTCATGAGCGGACTCAACACCACCAATCTGAAAAGCCTGAAGAAAATCTACTCCGGCAAGGTACGCGATCTGTACGAGATCGACGACAAGCGCATGCTGATGATCGCCACCGACCGCCTGTCCGCCTTCGACGTGATTCTGGATGATCCCATCCCGGCCAAGGGCCAGATCCTTACCGCCATTTCCAACTTCTGGTTTGAAACCCTGAAGGACGTGGTGCCCAATCACCTGACCGGTGACAAGCCGGAAGACGTGGTGTCGGCCGAAGACCTGCCGCAAGTGGAAGGCCGCGCCGTGGTGGCCAAGCGCCTGAAAGCGGTGCCGATCGAGGCCGTGGTACGCGGTTATCTGGCCGGTTCCGGCTGGAAGGAATACCAGAAGTCCGGCACCGTGTGCGGCATTGCGCTGCCGGCCGGCCTGCAGGAATCCAGCCAACTGCCCGAGCCCATCTTCACTCCGTCCACCAAGGCGGCCGTGGGTGATCACGACGAAAACATCAGCTACCAGCAGTGCGAAGCCATTGTCGGTGCCGAGCTGGCGGCCAAGGTGCGCGACACCGCCATCCTGCTGTACAAGACTGCTGCCGAATTCGCCGCCAAGCGCGGCATCATCATCTGTGATACCAAGTTCGAGTTCGGACTGGATGAAGACGGCACCCTGGTGCTGATGGACGAAGCGCTGACCCCGGACTCCAGCCGTTTCTGGCCGGCCGACAGCTATGCTGCCGGCACCAATCCGCCCTCCTTCGACAAGCAGTTCGTGCGCGACTGGCTGGAAGCCTCCGGCTGGAACAAGCAGGCGCCGGCCCCGGCCGTGCCGCTGGAGGTGCGCGAAAAAACCGCCGCCAAGTACCGCGAAGCGCTGGAACGGCTGACCGGCAACTAAGCCGCCACGCACCACGCAGCAAGACCCGACGCCCGGCTTGTCCGGGCGTTGTTGCGTCTGGCAGGCGGCTTGAGTCACCGGTGCGCTGCGCTTACACTCTCAGGCCAACCTCTCTTGCCTGCCGCCGCCATGACCACCATCCAGCCCGTCCTTGCCACGCCACGCCTGCAGCTGTTGCCCGCGCACATCGGCCTGGCGCGTCCCATGCTGGATTATCAAGTGCGCAACCGTCAGCATTTTGCCGCCTGGGACCCCAAGCCGGGCGACATGTTCTTTACCGAGCTGTACTGGACCATGCAGCTGCGCCAGCAGGCGCTGAGCTGGGAACAGGGGCGGGGCGCGCGCTTTTTGCTTACCCAGCCGGAGCAGCCGCGGCAGATCATCGGCACGGTCAGCCTCAGCAATATCGTGCGCGGGGTGTTTCAGGCGGCACATCTGGGTTACGGCATCGACCACAGCCTGCAAGGGCAGGGACTGATGCACGAGGCGGTCGGCGAGATCATCCGCTTTGCCTTTGACGACTTGCGCCTGCATCGCCTGCAAGCCAATTACCAGCCGCATAATCAGCGCAGTGCCGCCTTGTTGCAGCGTCTGGGCTTTGTTGAAGAAGGCCTGGCACGCGACTACCTGTATATCAATGGCGCGTGGCGCGACCATGTGCTGACTTCGCTTACCAATCCACAGTTTGACCCGGCGCGGATGCTGGCCTGATGCTGTCGTGCTGCGCCCGGCGGCACGCTTTGCAAATCACCTTCCCTCCTGTTTGTTCCCAGTATTTTTGGCCAGTTTGCCAGCGCTTCCTGCGCGACCGGCACGGCTGGACCGGCTTTGCCCTGCCATGCACCATGCGCATGCTGCCCTGACACCGCGGGGCAAACCTCATCCTGAAGCCGGGGAAATCATGCTGCACACCATCCTTCTATCTTTGTTGCCCATGTTCTTTGTCCTGAGCCTGGGCTTTTATGCTGGCAAACGGCAGCGTGTAGACAATGTGCATGTCGAATCACTCAACAGCCTGTTGATGCGCTTTGCCTTGCCCTGTTCCTTGTTCCTGACCACGGCGAATGCCTCGCTGGGTTCCTTGCATCAGCAGCTGCCATTGTTTGCCTTGCTGGTGTTGTCCATGCTCTTGCTGTTTGGGCTCAGCTACGCGCTGGAACGGCTGCTGTGGCGGCAAAAGCCACCATTGGCCGCCATGCAGGCCTGTACGGTGGCACTGCCCAACTATGCAGCGGTAGGCCTGCCCTTGCTGGCCACGGTGATGTCGCCAGCAGAATCGCTGGCCGTAGCGGTAGCCATCATTGCCGGCAGCGTGGTCATTTCGCCGCTGACCCTGTTTTTATTACAGGGCAAGCCGGCCGGTGCCGCCGCGTCTGATCACCTGCCACTGCTGCGGACGCTGCTGAACATCCTGCGTAATCCAGTGGTACTGGCACCGCTGCTGGGTAGCTTGCTGGCCGTGCTGCAATGGCCTTTGCCTGATTATCTGCGTGCTGCTTTTTCGATGATGGGGCTGGCCGTGGGCGGTGTCGCCCTGTTTGTGACCGGCTTGCTGGTTTCGGCCCAGCCCTTCCGGCTGGATTGGCATAGCGTGCTCGGTGCGCTGCTGAAAAACATCCTGCATCCGGCTTTGGTATACGGGCTGGCGCTATGGCTGGCATTACCGCGCGAGCTGACGCAGGCGCTGGTGCTGCTGGCCGCCATCCCTTCCGGCTTTTTTGGCATCCTGTTCGGGGTGAGTCTGCGGCTGCCTTATGCGCTGTCGGGCGCCACCTTGCTGTGTAGTACCGTGCTGGGGATTCCCACCCTGGTGCTGACCATTGCCTTGCTGCCCGCCCTGTAGCGGCGGAGCGGATTTGTGCTTGCGACATCTGCCGGCAAGGACGCATGATGGCTGCATCATCAATGCAGCACCGCACCCCAGGTCTGGGCAAGCGGAGCGCACAGCGCAACGAGGAAAACATGGAGCATTTCGATTTGCTGGCGGCCGATGGCCACCGTATTAATGGTTGTTGCTGGTTGCCACCCGAGGGGCAGGCCGTGCGTGCCGTGCTGCTGATTGCCCACGGCATGAGCGAATATGCCGCCCGCTATCAGCCAGTGGCGCTGCAGCTGGCAGCGCAAGGCATCGCGGTCTATGCCCACGACCATCGCGGCCATGGCCCGCATGCGGCCCATCAGGGTTGGTTTGCTGCCGAACAGGGCTGGGACAAGGTGGTGGATGACGTGGAGTGTGTGCGCCGGCACGCCGCGGCACAGCATCCGCAACAGCCTCTGCTGCTGTTTGGCCACAGCATGGGTTCCTTTATCGCGCGCAGTTATTTCCTGCAATACGGCGAGCAATTGTCTGGCCTGCTGCTGTCCGCCACCGGCTATCGCCAGCGCCCGCTGGCGTATGTACTGCGCGCCGTGGCCCGGCTGGCAGGGCGGCTGGGCGGCATGAATGCACCCAGCCGCTTCATGGCCTGGCTGGTGTTTGGCAGCTTCAATCTGGCTTTTATTCCCGCACGCACCCGCATGGACTGGCTGTCACGCGACCGCGCCCAGGTGGATGCCTATATTGCCGATCCGCTGTGTGGTTTTGACCCCACTCCCGGCCTGTGGATCGATCTGTTCGGCGGCATCATCGCGCTGGAGCAGGGCGAGGCCACCGCAGCCGGGCGCCTGCCTCGGCATTGCCCGGTGTATCTGCTGGCCGGCAGCCGCGATCCGGTCAGTCATGGCCGGCTGGCCCTGGGGCAGCTGGAGATCCGCTACCGCGATGCCGGGCTGATCGACATCCACAGCCATGTCTATCCCGGGGGGCGTCACGAAATGCTCAACGAGAGCAATCGGGCCGAAGTATTGCAGGATATGCAGGCATGGCTGGACAGGGTGATCAAGCGCTAGCACCGCCGCTTCAGACGGGGTGGGCGACATGCCACAGCCAGGCAATCCAGCCGCCCCAGGCCAGCCAGTGGGCCAGCACGATCAGCCAGAACATCAGCTGGTAGCTGCGCTTGCTCGACTTGTGCTGCAGCCAGTACTGGCCCAGCAAACCGCCCGGCCAGCCGCCCAGCAGCTCCAGCCAGTGCAGCAGTTTCTCCGGTGTGCGGCGGCGGTGATGGATGGCCTGGCGCTTGTCCCAGCCGTAGAGGGCAAAGGTCAGCACGCTCATGCCGAGATACAGCAGTAGCGGCCAGAACAGGCTGTCGGTGAGGGCAAAGCTGCCGGCGGCCAGCAAGGGCGGCAGGGCAAGCAGATTGGCCAGCGGGCGCGGCAGGGACATGGGTTTTCCGGCAGAAAAGACACAGTGTAAGCAGCCCGTCACCGCAGGCCAAGCCTGCTGGGCATTGTCAGCAAGGGCTTTGCGGGTGTGTGGCATAGCGGGCCGATGGCTTGCGTTGACAACTTACTTACTAGTAAGTATTGTCGAGCGACAATAATCCATGTCATGCCGGCAAATGACCGGCGGCTGAACCACAATCAGGGTGAGCGCCTGCTCGCCACGTCGACGAGGACGAAACATGACTGCCTATCCGCATTTGCTGGCCCCGCTGGATCTGGGTTTTACCACGCTGAAAAACCGTGTGCTGATGGGTTCCATGCACACTGGCCTGGAAGAAGCCCCCGGTGGCTTTGACAAGATGGCGGCTTTTTATGCCGAGCGCGCCCGTGGCGGCGTCGGGCTGATCGTCACTGGCGGGGTGGGACCGAATGCGGAAGGCTGTGTGGCCGAGGGCGCCTCCATGCTGGCGGATGAACAGCATGTGCCGGACCACCGCAAGGTGACCGCTGCCGTGCATGCGGCAGGCGGCAAGATTGCGCTGCAGATCCTGCATTCCGGCCGTTACAGCTTTCAGGAAAAATGCGTGTCGGCCTCACCCTTGATTGCGCCGATCAACTTCTACCGCCCGCGTGAACTGTCCGATGCCGAGGTGTGGCAAACCATTGCCGACTTCGCCCGCTGCGCCAGACTGGCCCAGCAGGCCGGCTATGACGGCGTCGAGGTCATGGGCTCGGAAGGCTATCTGATCAACCAGTTCATCGCCCGCGCCACCAACAAGCGCAGCGATGACTGGGGCGGCAGTTTTGAAAACCGCATCCGCTTTGCCATTGAAACCGTCAAGGCGGTGCGCGCCGCGGTGGGCAGCAACTTCATCATCATCTATCGCCTGTCCATGCTGGACCTGGTGCAGGACGGCAGCAGCTGGGACGAGGTGGTGCAGCTGGCACGGGAAATCGAACGCGCCGGGGCCAGCATCATCAATACCGGCATCGGCTGGCATGAAGCGCGTGTCCCCACCATTGCCACCATGGTGCCGCGTGGCGGCTTTGCCTGGGTCACCAAAAAGCTGATGGGCCAGGTGAACATTCCGCTGATCACCACCAACCGCATCAACACCCCGGAAGTGGCGGAAGACATCCTGGCCAGCGGCTGTGCCGACATGGTGTCGATGGCGCGTCCCTTCCTGGCCGACCCGGATTTCGTCAACAAGGCGGCAGCCGGCAAGGCCGATGAAATCAACACCTGCATCGGCTGCAACCAGGCCTGTCTGGACCACATCTTCCAGGGCAAGCTCACCAGCTGTCTGGTGAACCCGCGTGCCTGTCGCGAAACCGAACTCAACTACACCCCGGCGCAACAGCCCAAGCAGATTGCCGTGGTGGGGGCCGGCCCGGCCGGGCTGGCGTTTGCCACCATTGCCGCCGAGCGCGGTCATCAGGTGACGCTGTTCGATGCCGCAGGCGAGATCGGCGGCCAGTTCAATGTGGCCAAGCGCATTCCCGGCAAGGAAGAATTCCATGAAACCCTGCGCTATTTCGATCGCCGTCTGGCCGCAACCGGCGTGACTTTGCGTCTGAATACCCGTGTGGATGCCGCCATGCTGAAGGACTTCGATGAAGTGGTGCTGGCCACCGGCATTGCGCCGCGCCTGCCGCAGATCGACGGCATCGACCACCCCAAGGTGCTCAATTACCTGGACGTGCTCAAGCACGGCAAGCCGGTGGGCCAGCGTGTGGCCATCATCGGTGCCGGTGGCATCGGCTTTGATACCGCCGAATTCCTCACCCATGAGGGCAGGTCGACATCGCTGGATGTGGCGGCTTTCATGCGCGAATGGGGCGTGGACATGAGTGTGGAACATGCCGGGGGTCTCAGCCCGCAAGGCCCGCAGCCGCATGCCAGCCCGCGCGAGGTTTACCTGTTGCAACGCAAGCAAAGCAAGGTGGGGGATGGCCTGGGCAAGACCACCGGCTGGATTCATCGCGCCAGCCTGCAAATGAAAAAGGTGAAAATGCTGTCTGGCGTCAGCTATCAGAAGATCGACGATGCCGGCCTGCATGTCATCATCAAGGACGAGGCACAGGTGTTGCCGGTGGATAACGTCATCATCTGTGCCGGACAGGACCCGCTGCGCGAATTGCAGCAGCCGCTGCTGGATGCCGGCAAAACCGTACACCTGATTGGCGGTGCCGATGTGGCGGCCGAGCTGGATGCCAAGCGTGCCATCAATCAGGGTGCCACGCTGGCGGCGGCCATCTGATCGGGCGGTGCCCGGTCTTCACCCTGAAAAATCCCCGCAGCGTGCTGCGGGGAGGGTGCTGGCGGTGGTGTAGCGCACTTACAGAAAGTGGCGCAGCGTATCTTCCAGATTCTTTTCGTTCAGCCGCCCCAGCAGGCTGCCCACCTGTTTGCCGTTGCGGTCCAGAATGATGCTGTAGGGCAGGGCACCGGCCGGGTTGCCCAGCGTGCGCAGCAGGCTCAGGGTATCGCTGTCGCCCAGCAGGATGGGATAGCCGATTCTCAGCTGGCGGGCGAAATTGTAAGTCTCTGCCTTGTTGTCCAGCGCAATGCCCACCACCTCCACGCCTTTGGGCGCCAGGCGATCACGCAGGCTATTGAGCATGGGCATTTCTTCGCGGCAGGGGCCACACCAGGTGGCCCAGAAATTCACCAGCACCACCTTGCCCTGATAGGCGCGCAGCGAGACCGAGCTGCCGGCCTGGTCGGTGAAGCGGGTTTGCGCCAGCGTGGGGGCAGCCAGCGCGCCCAGTGGCAGCAGGCAGAACAGGGCGGCCAGCAGGCTGGTGCGCAGGGTAGTCGGGCTCATGTGGCCTCCGTCATGATGAGTGGCAAGTCGCCAGGGGGGAATTTTACCCGGATGATTTTGGAGTGGCAGCCTGTGGTCAAGTTTCCTGTCTGCAGGGCAAAATATGGTGTGCCGCCCTGGCCGCTGCCGCATGATGCCAAACCGGATGCGCTGAAGCATTCCTTCATCCAGCAGGCTTGAATTCCCCGACTGCAACCCCCACCATAGATCAATTCGCTGCAAGTCATCCACCGTCTAGGGGAACCCATGACCGTCCCACATCTGTCCACTGCACTGACCGGCCCGCTGCTGGAACTGGAAAGTCGCATTCTTACCGCCCAACCGCATATCGAACACTGGTTCCGCAGTCAGTGGCATAACCACGCCGCACCGTTTTACGGCTCGGTCGACTTGCGCAACAGCGGTTTCAAACTGGCTCCGGTGGACATGAATCTGTTTCCTGGCGGGCATAACAACCTGAATCCGGACTTCCTGCCCTTGTCCATCCAGGCGGCGCAGGCCGCGGTGGAAAAAGTCTGTCCGGAAGCGCGCAGCATCTTGCTGATTCCGGAAAACCACACCCGCAATACCTTCTACCTGCAAAATGTGGCCACGCTGGTGCATATTTTCGAGCAGGCCGGCCTCAAGGTGCGGCTGGGTACGCTGAATCCGGAAATCACCGAAGTCACCGAGCTGACCAGTGCTGGCGGCGACATCGTCAAGCTGGAACCCATCCTGCGCCAGGGTAACCGTCTGAAACTGGCCGACGGTTTCAACCCCTGCGTGGTGCTGCTTAACAATGACCTGTCCGGCGGCATCCCGGCCATCCTCAAGGATCTGGAACAAAACCTGCTGCCGCCGCTGCATGCCGGCTGGGCAGTACGGCGCAAGAGCAATCACTTCACCGCCTACGATCAGGTGGCCGAGCAGTTCTCGCAGCTGATTTCCATCGACCCGTGGATGATCAACCCCTACTTCGTCAACTGTAGCGGGCTGGATTTCCATGCCCGTCAGGGCGAGGATGCGCTGGCCGAAGCCGTGGCCGGCACGCTGGACAAGATTGCCGTCAAATACCGTGAATACGGCATCAAGAACGACCCCTTCGTCATCGTCAAGGCCGATGCCGGCACCTACGGCATGGGCGTGATGAGCGTGAAGAGCCCGGAAGAAGTCATCGGTCTGAACCGCAAGGCGCGCAACAAGATGTCGGTGGTGAAGGAGGGGCTGGAAGTCTCCGAAGTCATCGTGCAGGAAGGCGTGTACACCTTCGAAACCGTGGACGACGCGGTGGCCGAGCCGGTGGTATACATGATGGACCGCTTTGTCACCGGTGGCTTCTACCGCGTGCATACCGGCCGTGGCATTGACGAAAACCTCAACGCACCGGGCATGCAGTTTGTACCGCTGTCGTTTGAAACCCCCTGCCTGCCGGACAAGCACGGCTCGCCGGACTGTGCGCCCAACCGCTTCTACGCCTATGGCGTGATTGCCCGTCTGGCGCTGCTGGCGGCCGCGCTGGAGCTGGAAAACACCGACCCAGAGCGCGACTGAAACCATGAAGCCGCTGTGTGGCCTGTTGCTACTGCTGTTGCCGATGCTGGCCACAGCCGCCAGCTTTGATTGCAGCAAGGCGGCAAGCGCCACCGAGCAAGCCATTTGCCACCAGCCGGCGCTATCCGCGCTGGACGAGCAAGTGGCTGCCGCCTACCGCCAGCACAATCAGCAAGGTCTACTGCAGGACAATCAGCGCCAGTGGCTGGCTGGCCCGCGTGCCGAGTGCAAGGCGGATGCCAGCTGCCTGCAAAACGTCTATCAGCAGCGGCTGGCGCAATTGCAGCGGGCGCAGTTGATCCACCAGCACATCGACAATGCCACACCGGCATATCGCTTTGACATCGCGCTGCTCGACTGGGGCGAGCAGGACTGGGCAGCCGCCGGCCCGGCCATCATCAATATCATCGACCAGCGCAGTCAGCGCCGCATCCAGCAGCTGCGGCTGGACAATGTCTATATGGCGCATGGCGATGATGGCAAGCCGCTGGTCAATACGGCGCGGCTGTATGATGTGCAGGGGGTGATCAATGTGGCTGATTTCGACTTCGACGGCCATGCCGATTTCGCCGTGCAGAATGGCAACGACGGTCCTTATGGCGGCCCCACCTACAGCGTTTATCTGTACGACACCACCAGCAAGCAGTTTGTGCTGAACGATGAATTATCCACGCTGACCGGTGAAACACTGGGCCTGTTCCAGGTGGATGCCAAGCGCAAGCGGCTACGCACCCTGGCCAAGAGCGGCTGCTGTTACCACGAAACCACCGATTACCAGTTTGATGCCCACCACCGCCTGCAGGCGGTGGAGCGGCTGATTGAAGACGCGCAGGACCCGGCCGGCAAACAGGTGCGCGTAACCCGCGAAACCCTGGTCAACGGCCACTGGAAGAGATCCACCCGGCGCTATGCGCTGGATGCCTACTATCATCAATGAATCCGATGGCCGTCTGCCGGCCCGCCAGTGCCTGCTGGCGAAACCCTGGAGAGCACCATGCGTATCCTGTTCATCGCCGACCCGCTGGAACAGTTCAAGATCTACAAGGACAGCACCTTTGCCATGATGGAAGAGGCGGCACGACGCAATCACGCCATCAGCTTTGCCGAGGCGCGCCAGCTGTCGGTGGAGGGCGGGCGGCTGCTGGTGGATGCCCGTGGCCTCACCGTTACCGACGAACGCAAGGGCGACCACCCGGCCTGGTACAAGCTGGACGATATCCATCGCCAGCCGCTGACCGCCTTCAATGCGGTGGTGATGCGCAAGGACCCGCCCTTCGACATGGAATACCTGTATGCCTCGCAGCTGTTCACCCTGGCCGAGGCGCAGGGCGTCAAGGTCTTCACCAGCGGCCAGGCGCTGCGCGACTTCAACGAAAAGCTGGCCATCCTCAATTTCCCCGAGCTGACCGCGCCCACCATGATCACCGGCGAAACGCCACGGCTGAAAGCCTTTATCCGCCAGCATCTGGACGTGATCCTCAAGCCGCTGGACAGCATGGGTGGCGACAGCATTTTCCGGGTGACGCCGAACGACCCCAATCTGTCGGTGATTCTGGAAACCATCACCCTGCGCGGCAAGCGCACCATCATGGCCCAGCGCTATATTCCGGAAATCCGTGATGGCGACAAGCGCGTGCTGGTGATTGACGGCGTGCCGGTGGACTACTGCCTGGCACGCATTCCGGCTGCGGGGGAAACCCGTGGCAATCTGGCCGCCGGTGGCCGTGGCGAAGCCCGCCCGCTCAGCGCCCGCGACCGGGAAATCGCCGAAGCGGTCGGCCCGGAGCTGAAAAAGCGCGGCATCCTGCTGGCCGGGCTGGACATCATCGGCAATTACCTGACCGAAGTGAATGTCACCAGCCCCACCTGCTTCCGCGAAATCATGGACCAGACCGATATCAATGTCGCCGGCCTGTATATCGACGCACTGGAACGCGCCACCGCCCATTAAGACCCGCTCACAAAACCCCCGATTCTGCGTTGCGCCGACTTGCCGTACTCACTGTACTGTCTGCGTCGGCGCGCCTTGACTCGGGTACTCTACGAGGTTTTGTTAGCGGCTCTAAGCCTTGCCATCAGCCTGTCATCTGCCAGCGGCACCATCGCCGCTGGCGGTGCGGCAATCCAGGCTTGCCGCATGGCAGGGCAGGGCTTAACATGCCGCTCGCCGGGCCGGCAAATGCCACCCGCCATCCGCGCAATCACTGGATCTGACATGAGCAAGCATGAGGAAAGCCCGTTCAAGGGCAAGACCGGCGTCCGCCGGCTGATCAACGCCTTCGGTTATTCGCTGGACGGCATCAAGGCGGCTTACCGCCATGAAGATGCCTTTCGCCAGCTGGCCTTGCTGGCCTGCATCCTGATTCCCTGTGCACTGTTCCTGGTGCCGGCCAGCCCGCTGGCACGCGCCATGCTGGTGGCCAGCTCGCTGGCCACGCTCATCATCGAATTGCTCAATTCCGCCATCGAAGCCGCAGTCGATCACACCTCGCTGGAACGCCACCCGCTGGCCAAGCGGGCCAAGGACATGGGCAGCGCCGCCCAGCTGCTGGGCCTGATCAATCTGGCCGCGGTATGGCTGCTGGTGTTGTTCGGGCGCTAAGGTCGCAAGCCACGGCGCGACGCCGACTGCGCCAGCAATGACAGCAGGCTGGCCAGCAGGAAGGCGATGTCGCGGTCCAGTCGCGGCAGCAGCAGTACCAGCGTCAGACAGAATACGGCAAAGGCAAAGCGCCCCAGCAGCATGCCGCGCAATAGCGTCTGCACCGCAGCAGCGCCCTGCGCCTGCTGCATCGATACCGCCATCACCACCCCCAGCAGCGGAAACACCGCCAGCACGCCGCTCCAGGCCGCACCCAGCCGCTGCGCGGCCGCACTCACCGCCAGTGTCAGCACGGCGGCAGCCAGCATGCGCAGCCACAGCCGGTCGTGGCTGGGGCTGTCCGGCGGCAGCTGCGCTGGTCGTGGCAAGCAGAAATAATTGCCCCCGACACTCAGTGCCGCCACGCCCAGCGCCAGAAGCAGCGAGGGCGTGAGTTGCTGCAGCAATAGTGCGGCGAGCAGCCAGCCGCCGAGGGCGGCGGCCAGCGCCAGCGGCCAGTGCCGGCGCGCTGCGGTACGGGCATAAATCAGGTTGAAGGCTTCGGATGCCGCAATGGCGGCGATGGCTTGCATGGCTGCCACGGCAGCAAACGCCTTGCCCTGCTCATGGGCCAGCAGCCACAGGATGGGACCGGCGACGACCGGCAGACCGGACAGCCAGCCGGCCAGGGCGGGGCCGCGGTAACGCGCCACCAGCGACAGCGCATACAGCAGGGTGGGGATCAGGGTCAGTTTCAGCAGCAACATGCAGTGGACCGGTAGCAACAGCCGGCCCAGCATAACATGCAGATGGCATCACGCGCTGCGCTTCCGGGCTGCCTGGCAGCGTGCTTGCGTGTATGCTGGTCAGCTCCTGCCCTGTCAAGCGAGAGGATGCATATGCTGTCACCGGCCGATTCTGGCGTGGAAGAACTGGTGCTCAATCTGGTGCTGTGGCTGAAACTGGCGGTGGAAGCCAGTGGTGCGCTGGTGATTGGCGTGGGAGTGCTGTTTGCCGGCCTGCGTTATCTGCAGCGCTGCTTTGAGCCGGGCATGGCGCAATACAACGCAGTACGGCTGAGCTTTGCCCGCTTTCTGGCACTGGCGCTGGAACTGCAACTGGCGGCGGATATCCTGTCGACTGCAGTAGCCCCCAGCTGGGACCAGATCGGCAAGCTGGCGGCCATTGCCGTACTGCGTACCGCGCTCAATTTTTTCCTGGCCCGGGAAATCCGCGATACCGAGCAGGCAGAGCAGCCGCCAGCGCGCTAGCTGCCCTGTGCTGGCCTGCTATGCCGGCCTCAGCGCGCCTGGCGGCGGTAGAGATAGCCGGGATAGACCCGGATGCAGCCGCTGACATCTTCGACCTTGCCATATTCCCCCACCAGCTCCCAGCTGGCGCCATTGGCCTGCAGTATCCGGTAGACCGGGCTGCCGGCCTGATAGAACAGCAATTCATTGCCATGGAAGTGGTCCAGCGGCAGCAAGGGCTGCTGGCTGGGCAGCACCAGCAGCATGGCCGCGGTATGGATGTCCATGTCGGCCAGTTGTTCGCGATCGGCGGCCACCATGCCGCAGAAGGCCATCAGGAAGGCAAGCGGCAACATCAGCCAGTGGCCGCTGAGCAGGCCGAACAGGGTGAGAATGGTGGCGCCGGTAAAAAAGAAGCTGCTGTGTGTTTTCATGAGGTGGTTCATTGCCCGGGCTTGTGGCCTGCAAATGGCAAACGCCGCCTGGCTGGAGGCGGCGTTGTGCGGGTAGGTATTGCTCCGTCGCGGGAAGCTGCACCGCTGGCACGCTCAATCCGGCAGGGTTTGTCGGCAGGCTGTGCGGCGCATATTCTGAATTATATGAGTATTTTTCTGAAATTAAGCAATAAAAACAGTGTGTTGCGAATGCTGATGGCGTAGCGGCAATCACGGCCTGCATTGTGACGGCCTGACAAAAAAACAACGCCACCCTGAGGTGGCGTCGTGCTGGGCAATCCGCGGGCGGTGAATCACTCTTCCGCCGGCTTGGCTTCCGGCGGGGCAATCACCTCGCTGTAGCCGCATTCCTTCTGCGGGCACACCTTTTCCGTACCGCGACGCTTGGTGGTCTTGATGGTGAGGATAGGCCAGTTGCACTTGGGGCAGGGCTCGGCGATCGGCGGGTTCCAAGTGGCGTACTTGCACTTGGGATAGGTATTGCAGCTGTAGAACAGCTTGCCGTAGCGGCTCTTGCGCTCGATCAGGTGGCCGGTCTTGCACTCCGGGCACTCCACGCCGGTGTCGCGGGGTTTTTCCAGCGGCTCGATGTGCTTGCACTTGGGGTAGTTGGCGCAACCGATGAATTTGCCGTAACGGCCCTTCTTGATGTGCAGCTCGCCGCCGCAATCCGGGCAGACCCGGTCTTCGATCACCGTCGGGGCTTCGGCTTCTTCGGCAGCCTGCTCGGCGGTTTCACCGATATTGCGGGTGTAGTCGCAGTCCGGGTAGCCGGTGCAGGCAATGAAGCGGCCGCGCTTGCCAAACTTGATTGACAAGGGCTTGCTGCACTTGGGGCAGGCTTCGTCCAGGCTTTCGGTGGTGACTTCGGCGCGGGAAATGCTCTCTTTTTCCGCCAGCTGCTTGGAAAAACCCTTCCAGAAGCTGTCCATCACCGGCACCCATTCACGCTGGCCGCTGGCGATGTCATCCAGCTGGTTTTCCAGCTTGGCAGTGAAGTTGTAGTCCACGTACTGGCTGAAGTGTTCAGTCAGGAATTTGTTGACGATGTCGCCGGTGTCGGTGGGCTGGAAGCGCTTCTTGTCCAGAATCACATACTCGCGGTCTTTCAGCGTGGAGATGATGCTGGCGTAGGTGGAAGGACGGCCGATGCCGAATTCTTCCAGCGCCTTCACCAGGCTGGCTTCGGAGAAGCGCGGTGGCGGCTGGGTGAAGTGCTGTTCGCCGTACAGCTTGTCCACCGGCAGGCTGTCGCCTTCTTCCAGCAGCGGCAGCTTGGCGTTGTCTTCGTCCTCGGCATCATCCACGTCTTCTTCGTACACGGCGAGGAAGCCGGCAAAGGTCTGCACCTGGCCGCTGGCGCGGAAGATGCCCTCGCCCATGGTGATGTCGACGCTGGTGGTGTCGAATTTGGCTGGTGCCATCTGGCAGGCCAGGGTCCGCTTCCACACCATGTCATACAGCTTGAACTGGTCGGTGGTCAGGAAAGGCTTGACCGATTCCGGCGTGCGCAGGATGGAGGTGGGGCGGATGGCCTCGTGCGCTTCCTGGGCATTCTTGGACTTGTTCTTGTAGGCAACGGCGTTCTTGGGCAGAAAGTCGTTGTTGAAGGTGTCGCTGATATAGCTGCGGATTTCTTCCACGGCTTCATTGGCCAGCGCCACCGAGTCGGTACGCATATAGGTGATCAGACCGACCGTGCCCTGGCCGATGTCGATCCCTTCGTACAGCTGCTGTGCCGTCCGCATGGTGCGGTCGGTGGTCATGCCCAGCTTGCGCACGGCTTCCTGTTGCAGCGTGGAGGTGGTGAAAGGGGCAGCCGGGCTGCGCGATTTCTTTTTCTTCTCGATGCTGGTGACGGTGGCCGGATGGCCTTGCAGGCGCGCCAGGATGTCGGCGTGTTCGGCGTCGCCGGGAATGGCGAACTGGTCCAGCTTCTGGCCGGCCAGGGTGGTCAGCTTGGCCGAGAACTTGGTTCTGCCCTTGTGGCTGTCCAGATGCACCGACCAGTATTCCTGCTGTACAAAGGCCTTGATCTCGTTCTCGCGTTCGCAGATCAGGCGTAGCGCCGGGCTTTGTACCCGGCCAGCCGACAGGCCGCGGCGGATTTTCTTCCACAGCAGCGGCGACAGGTTGAAACCCACCAGGTAATCCAGGGCGCGGCGTGCCTGCTGGGCATCGACCAGGTCCTGGGCGACTTCGCGCGGGTTGCCGATGGCTTCCAGTACCGCATTCTTGGTGATTTCGTGGAACACCACGCGCTGGGCAGTCTTGTCCTTCAGCAGCTTCTTGCTGTTGAGGATCTGCACCAGGTGCCAGGAAATGGCTTCCCCTTCGCGGTCCGGGTCAGTGGCCAGGTAGACATGGTCCACCTCGGCCACCGCCTTGACGATGGCGTCTACATGTTTGCTGTTGCGGGCGATCAGCTGGTACTTCATGGCAAAACCCTTTTCCGGGTCTACCGCACCGTTTTTCGGTACCAGATCGCGCACGTGACCGTAGGAAGCCAGGACTTCGAAGTCCGGTCCCAGGTATTTCTTCAGCGTTTTTGCCTTGGATGGCGACTCAACGATCAAGAGGCTGGAGGGCATGTTTTCGTTTCAGTGTGTACCGGAGGGGCTCCGGCTGATAGCGGGTCTATCTATCAAATAAAGCAAGTGCGCAAATAAAACAAGAGCGCGTGTGGCGCTCTTGTGCAAAATTCCGTGCAGTCTCGTCAGGCGAGGCGGGATGTTAAGCCCGCCGCACCGGCGCTGACAAGTCATTGCATGGTGGGTTCGCCGTGAATGGCGTCCAGCAATTCTTCGCCCAGCAGGATGGGCAGTTCTGCCTTTTGCGCCCACAACACCATCAGCGCCACCAGTTTGGCCGAGCCGACATTGATATCGTCATCCGGCAATTCAAACAGGCGGTCGATCACCATTTCGCGCTGCGAGGGCGACAGTGCGCCGTGGTCTTCCAGAAACTGGATCAGGCCGCGCACTTCGGTCGGCAGGCGTTCCTGCTCGGCATCGGCATAAATACGCATGCCCGAGGCGTCGTCCGCACTGGCATACAGGCCTTCCACCATATTGGCGACATTGTCCAGCCAGTCGAGCGCGTCGTTGATTTCCTCGTCTTCGAAGCCGGCGGCTTCCAGCTGGCGCATCAGTGTGCCGCGGTCGCCAAAGGCATCCGGGTCACGGTATTGCTCGAACAAATATGTGAGAACGTCAAACATCAGGTCTTCTTCAAATGAGCTGCTACAGAATCCAGTCTGAATCAGACCAGTCGCTGGACCTGCCCGCCAGGCAGGCTGGTGAGCTTGCCGGCAAGCTCCAGCTCGAGCAGCATCGCGTAAACCTCCCCTTGCGTCAACCCGAGTTGCTGTGCCAGCCACTCGCTGCTGACCGGGTCGTAGCCCATCAGGGTGAGAATCTGCCCGGTCGCCGCGGCCGGATCGGGAGCGCAAACGGTGGCCGGGCGCGCGCTGTGGCGCAGTCTGCCCACTTCTTCCAGCACGTCTTCCACCGATTCCACCAGCCGGGCGCCATCTTTCAGCAGCCGGTGGCAGCCACGCGCCTGCGGGTTGTTGATCGAGCCGGGTACGGCCATGACTTCGCGCCCGCTCTCCGCCGCCAGCCGGGCGGTGATCAGCGAGCCGGAATTGATATTGGCTTCCACCACCAGGCAGCCGCGGGCCAGGCCGGCAATGATGCGGTTACGGCGCGGGAAATGGCCGGCCAGCGGACCGGCACCCAGCGGGAATTCGGACAGGATCAAGCCGGCGCTGCCGATCTGGTGTGCCAGCGCGCGGTTGCTGGCCGGGTATACCCGGTCGATGCCGGTGCCGATCACGGCGATGGTGGAGCCGGCCGCAGCCAGGGCGCCCTGGTGTGCCGCGGCGTCGATGCCGCTGGCCAGTCCGCTGACGATGGTATAGCCGTGTTCGGCCAGTCGTCGGGCAAAGTCACTGGCGATCTGCTTGCCCGGCGGTGTGGCGCTGCGGCTGCCCACCATGGCCAGCATGGGCTGCTGCAGCAATTCACGGCGACCGCGGGCAAACAGCAGCGGCGGTGGAGAAGCGGTTTCTGCCAGCGCCTGCGGATAGTCGTCATCCTGCAGGCTGAGCAGGCTGCATTGCTCGCCTGCGGCCCAGGCCAGTGCGGCGTCGACATCCGGCTGCGCCACCCGCTCGCGCAGCGCCTGGGCAGCCTGCTGGCCGATCAGTGGCGTGGTCTGGGCGGTGCTGGCGGCCACGGCATGGCTGGCCGAACCAAAGCTGGCGATCAGCTTGAGAAAGCCCACCGGACCGATGCCCGGTGTCAGCGCCAGCAGCAGCCAGTCGCCGGTGCTGTCGCTCATTCGCTTTCCGGTGCGGTGACGACATCGCCGACACTGGCGGCGTCGGCGCTTTCCAGCACCAGTCCGTAGGACACCTTGTCAAACACGCGGTAGATGAAAATCTTGCCTATGGTCTGGCCCGGCAATGTGACGATTTTTTGCTGGCCGTCGGCGGTGGTGATGGAAACCGGCTTGGCGTTCTTGACAATGCTGAACACATCGCCCGCTTCAACCTGTTCGCGCCGGCCGCGGTTGATGACTACATTGGAATACTGCGCGGCACCGTCCACGCCATCGTAGACCGAGATGATCTGGCCACGGATGTCGCCATCCGGGCTGTGCGGCACATAGCTGACAAACTGGTCTTTCGGGGCCTTGATCAGGCGGTCGCCCACCAGGATTTCTCCGGCCACACTGGTGATGTGCATGGTCTGCACGTCCTCGCCCAGCTTGTCGACCACCACGTCGCCACCGTACATGACTTCGTAGCCGAGGTTTTCCTTGGTGTCGGGGTCGATCAGCGGCTTGCCGGCACGATAGGCCTGCCAGTTGCCCATTTCGGCCACACCATTGGCATAGACGCGGTCGCCCGTGCCGAAGGCCAGCCGCTGTTCCGGCCCGGCAATCAGCCTGGGGGCGGTGTTGAACTGCGCTTCATCGACCACCAGCGGACGGCGGAGGAAGGGCTCGATGGCCGCGGCCGGAATACTGGGCACCGCCTTGTCGATGTCGGACATGCGTACTTGCGGTGACAGCCGCACTTCGTCCTGCTTGCCCTTTTCCAGCGACAGGCGCGGCTGGCCGTTGACATAGCTCAGCACCAGCACGTCGCCGGGGTAGATCCAGTGCGGGTTCTTGATGTCGCGCTTGTTCATCTGCCACAAGCTGGGCCACTTCCATGGGCTCTTGAGGTAGCGTCCCGAGATGCCCCACAAGGTATCGCCCTTGGTCACGGTGTAGCGCGCGGGTGCGTCGGGCTTGATGGTGAGGGTGTCGGAAAATGCCGGGAGAGCCAGTCCCAGAGCCAAAGCAAGCGATATAATACTTTTACGCATGAAAAGTGCCCCAATATTGAGTGTAACGAGCGCCCGCGAGCGCTCCTTTGACAAACGAGCATGCGTCAGACCCGTCTATTATCGACGTGCTGATGGCATTACGACAACTTGGAGCAAGAAAACCGATGGCGCTGCTGAACATTCTGCATTATCCGGATGCGCGTCTGCATACCGTGGCCACGCCGGTCGAGACTTTTGACGCTGCCCTGCAGACCCAGATCGACAATATGTTCGACACCATGTACGAGGCCAAGGGCATCGGTCTGGCTGCCACCCAGGTGGACTACCACCAGCGGCTGGTGGTGATGGACATTTCCGAAGAGCACAACGAGCGTCGCGTCTTCATCAATCCGGTCATCCTCGAAAAAGAAGGTGAAACCGTGTACGAAGAGGGCTGCCTGTCGGTGCCCGGCATCTACGACAAGGTGACCCGTGCCGAGCGGATCAAGGTGCGCGCCCAGGATGCCACCGGCAAGGCGTTCGAGCTGGAAGCCGACGGCCTGCTGGCCATCTGCATCCAGCACGAAATCGATCATCTGGATGGCAAGGTGTTCGTCGAATACCTGTCCGAGCTCAAGCAGGGGCGGATCCGCACCAAGCTGAAAAAGCGCGAAAAACAGAATATGTAAGGCATGACGGCCACCTGTCCTTACCGGGTGGCCCTGGCTGATTGAAGACAGGCCTGGCCTGTCTTTGTTAATTGCAGGCTGACAATGAAACTGATATTTGCCGGTACGCCGGAATTCGCCGCCGCAGCGCTCAAGGCCCTGTTGGCTGCCGGACATGAAATTGCCCTGGTGCTGACCCAGCCGGACCGCCCGGCGGGCCGTGGCATGAAACTCAAGCCCAGCCCGGTGAAGCAGGTGGCGCTGGAGCATGGCCTGCGCGTGGAGCAGCCGGTTTCCCTCAAGACGGAAGAAGCCCAGCGCATGCTGCAGGAGGTCGGTGCCGAACTGATGGTGGTGGCGGCCTATGGCCTGCTGCTGCCCAAGGCGGTGCTGGAGATTCCGCCGCGCGGCTGTCTCAACATTCATGCCTCGCTGTTGCCACGCTGGCGCGGTGCCGCACCCATCCAGCGCGCCATCCTGGCCGGTGACCGCGAAACCGGCATCACCATCATGCAGATGGATGTCGGGCTGGATACCGGCGACATGCTGTCCATCCATCCGTTGGCCATTGCCGCTGATGACACCGCAGCCAGCCTGCATGACAAGCTGGCCGCATGCGGCGCCGAGGCCATCGTCAGCACGCTGGCGCAGCTGGACAGCCTGCAGGCACAGCCACAGCCGGAACAGGGTGTGAACTATGCCCACAAGCTGAGCAAGGCCGAGGCCGAAGTGGACTGGTCCTTGCCGGCCGCCACCATTGCCCGCGCCATTCGGGCCTACAACCCGGCACCGGGCGCCTTTACCAAGCTGGACGGCGAACCGCTCAAGCTGTGGTTTGCCCAGGCCATCGCCGGCGAAGGCGAACCGGGTGTGGTACTGCGTGCCGATGCCGAGGGCGTGGTGGTGGGCAGCGGTGAGGGGCTGGTGGTCATCAGCCAGCTGCAAGCCGCAGGGGGCAAGCGGCTGAGTGCGCGTGATTTTGCCGCCGGCCGTACCGCGCTGGTGGGAACCCGTCTGGGCGGCTAGGCATCACAACAGGCCAGAGCAAAGGAGGCTAGCGTGAATAATCTGTTCAAGACTGCAGTGCTGATGGCCGCCTTCGTGGCGTTTCTCGGCTTCATTGGCGCCATGGTGGGCGGCAAGAGCGGGCTGTTGCTGGCCTTGCTGTTTGCCGGCGGGATGAATCTGTTTGCCTACTGGAATTCCGACCAGATGGTGTTGCGCATGTACAACGCGCAGGAAGTGGATGCCAGCACGGCCCCCGAGTTCTACGGCATGGTGGCCGAGCTGGCGCAGCGCGCCGGCCTGCCCATGCCACGGGTGTATGTGATTCATGAAGACCAGCCCAATGCCTTTGCCACCGGGCGCGATCCGCAACACGCCGCCGTCGCCGCCACCACCGGCATCATGCGCATGCTGGACTACCGCGAGCTGCGCGGCGTGATGGCGCACGAGCTGGCCCATGTGCGCCACCGCGACACGCTGATCTCCACCATCAGCGCCACCATGGCCGGTGCGGTATCTGCCCTGGCCAGCTTTGCCATGTTCTTTGGCGGGCGGGACGAAAACGGCCGGCCGGTCAATCCGCTGGCCGGACTGCTGGTGGCCATTCTGGCGCCGCTGGCCGCCAGCGTGATCCAGATGGCCATTTCCCGGGCGCGCGAATTCGAAGCCGACCGCGGTGGCGCCGAAATTTCCGGCGATCCGCTGGCATTGGCGGCAGCGCTGCAGAAGATCGAGTACTACGCTCAAGGTATCGCCATGCCCACGGCACAGGCACACCCGGAAACCGCGCAGATGATGATCATCAACCCGCTATCCGGTCTGAGCATGGGCGAGCTGTTCCGCACCCATCCGCACACCGAGGAGCGCATTGCCCGCTTGCATGCTATGGCGCGCGGCGTGGGCTGAACGTATCATGCGCCTCTAGCAAGAATCCGTTGCCGCCGGATCCGGCCAGACTGCCTGGTCGCCGACGCCGACGGAGACCCACGGGCCGGTGCCAGGATATGCGCGCCGGCCATTATCAACGGCGAGAACGCAGTCCTCGCCGTTTGCCATTTAAGGTTTTGACATGCATCGCATACAGCAACTGGCCGCCGACGTGCTGGGCCAGGTGGAATCCGGCCATACCCTGACCGAGGCACTGGCCCAAGCCCAGCGCCAGGGCAGCGAACTGACGCCACCAGAGCGTGCCGCCCTGCAGGACATCTGCTACGGCAGCCTGCGCCAGCTGGCGCGTCTGCGCTTCTGGCTGCGGCGGCTGGTGCCCAAGGCCCTGCCGGAGCCGCAGCTGGAACGGGTGCTGCTGGTGGCGCTGTATCAGCTGGTGTATACCCGCGCGGCCGATTACGCCATCGTCAACGAGGCGGTCAAGCTGTCCGAGCGCCTGGCGCGTGGCAAATTCAAAGCGCTGGTCAACGGCGTGCTGCGCAATTTCCTGCGTCAGCGTGAGGAAATGCTGCGGCTGGCCGACAAGGATCTGGAAGCAGCCACCAATCATCCGCGCTGGTGGATCAAGGCGGTGCAGCAGGCGTACCCGCAAGAATGGTCGTCCATCCTGGAATGGAACAACAGCCACCCGCCGATGACGCTGCGCGTCAATCGCCGCAAGAGCACGCTGGCGGCCTACCTCGCACAGCTGGACGCGCTGGGCATGCGCGCAACGGCACTGGACGAGGACGCCGGCATCATGCTGGACAAACCGGTCAATGTGCGCGAACTGCCGGGGTTTGCCGATGGCGTGGTATCGGTACAGGACTGGGGTGCGCAGCAGGCTGCCCGGATGCTCGACTTGCAACCCGGACAGCGCGTGCTGGATGCTTGTGCCGCGCCGGGTGGCAAAACCTGTCATATGCTGGAAATGGCCGAGGTCGACATGACCGCGCTGGATATCGACCCGCAGCGACTGCAACGGGTGGCAGAGAACCTGCAGCGTGGTGGCTTGCAAGCCAGCCTGCATGCGGCTGATGCCGGGCAGGCGACTGACTGGTGGGATGGCAAGCCCTTCGATCGCATTCTGGCCGACGTCCCCTGCTCGGCATCCGGCGTGGTGCGTCGTCATCCGGACATCAAGTGGCTGCGCCGTCCGGGCGATTTCGCCGCGCTGGCCCGCCAGCAGGCGGCGATGGTTGACACGCTATGGGGGCTACTCGCTTCCGGGGGCAAAATGCTTTACGCTACGTGCTCGATTTTTCCGGAAGAAAATCAGCAGCAGCTGAGCGCATTCCTGGCACGACATCCCGATGCCGAATGCCTGGATCAGCAACAACTGTTGCCCTGTGAGCGTCATGACGGTTTCTATTACGCGCTGCTTGCGAAGCATTAGCCTGGTGTTATGGCTACTGGTCTGTGCCGTCAACACGGCGCAGGCCGATGGCATTCTGGCGCGCCGCGCCGATGCCGAGCTGACCCCGGATGGGCAGCTGTCACTCAGCACCCGCTTTCAGACCAGGCTGAGCAGCGGTCTGAACGATGCGCTGGAGCAGGGCGTGGCCCTGACTTTCCGGCTGGAGTTCGAACTGACCCGGCCACGCAGCACCGCCTATTACCTCAACCTGAAAGAATGGTTCGAGCCGCATGCCAGCCTGGCTTTCAAGCTGTCCTACCAGCCCTTGACCAGCCGTTACCGCATTACCATCGGCAGTTTTTCCAATTATTACCGTACCCTGGCCGAAGCAATGGGCGCGCTCGGCTCCATCCAGGACTGGCGCGTGCTGCAAAGCGGGGCGCTTGATCCGCGCAGCCCCGGCAGCGTGGCGGGCCGGGTGCGACTGGTGCTGGACATCAGCGAGCTGCCCAAACCCTTCCAGATCAATGCCCTGGGCTCGGGGGAATGGAGCCTGTCCTCCAACTGGACCGCCATCAGCATGAAAGATGGCAACTGATGCGTTATGCGGCGATTGCCCTCGCGGCCTTCGGTGCCATCATGCTCTACCTACTGGCAGTGGCCACCGGCAATGCCTCCAAGCTGGCCGAGTACTACTGGTGGGTGTTCGGCCTCAACAGCCTGCTACTGCTCGGCCTGCTCGGCGTGGTGGGCCGCCAGCTGCTGCGGCTGCGCCAGCGGGTCAAGGGCCGCGTGTTCGGAGCCAAGCTCACCCAGCGGCTGGTGATGATGTTTGCCGTGGTAGCGCTGGTGCCGGGCTTGCTGGTGTTTACCATTTCGGCCCAATTCCTGACGCGCAGCATTGAAAGCTGGTTCGACGTGCGAGTGGAATCGGCACTGGACCGTGGCCTGGAACTGGGCAAGGGCGCACTCAACTATGTGCTGGAAGACGTTGGCCGCAAAAGCCGCGTGGTGCTGGATGACATCGACGGCCTGCCCGGCAGCATGCTGCCTTCTCGGCTGGAACGCTTGCGCGAGCAGCTGGGCCTGCGCGAGCTGGCGATTTTCAACAAATCGGGGCAGCTACTGAATTTTGCCAGCAATAATGCTCACCAGCTGCCGCAAGCGCCTGCCCGCGATACCTTGCGTGGCCTCAAGCTGCGCCAGGGCAGCAAGAGCATTGAAAACGAGGCCGGCGGCCTGACGCTCAAGGTGCTGCTGCCCTATCGCACGCTGGACGGCGACTGGCGTGTGCTGCAGGTGGTGCAGGCCGCGCCGCAGTCCATCGCCCGCGATGCCGAACAGATTGAAACCGCCCGCGCCGAATATCATCAATTGCTGCTGTCGCGCGATGGCCTGAAAACCTTTTACATGCTGACCCTGGCGCTGGCCTGTCTGCTGGCGCTGACCTCTGCCCTGGCCTTTGCCCTGTTCCTGTCCGAGCGCCTGTCCGCACCGCTATCCGAACTGGCCGCCGGCACCCGTGCCGTGGCCCAGGGGGACTTTTCCAAGCGGCACCCGGTTTATCGCCGTGATGAACTGGGCATGCTCACCACCCTGTTCAACCGCATGACCCAGCAGCTGGAAGAAGCACGCCAGACGGCCAACCAGAACCAGCGGGCACTTGAAAGCGGCAAGCTCTACCTGGAAAGCATACTGGCCAATCTGTCCGCCGGTGTCATCGCCCTGGACGAAAGCTGGCAGCTGCGCGCCGCCAATACCAGTGCCGGCCGCATCCTGGGCGTGGACTTTGCCGAACTGGTCGCCTACCCGGTCAAACAGTGGTCGACGCAGGTGCCGGCGCTGATTCCCCTGGTAGACACCATGCTGCAGCATGGCGAGAACAAGCTGGAGGAAGAATGGCAAACCCAGCTGGATTATGTCACCGGCCAGGGCGCGCGCAGCCTGCTGGTGCGCGGCGCCCGCTTGCCGGAACGCTCCGGAAGCGGTTATGTTGTGGTGTTCGATGATATAACCGAGCTGGGACGGGCGCAGCGCGACGCGGCCTGGGGCGAGGTGGCCAAGCGGCTGGCGCATGAAATCCGCAATCCGCTCACTCCCATCCAGCTGTCGGCCGAGCGCCTGGCGATGAAACTGACGGCCAAGCTGGAAGCGGCAGATGCCGACATGCTCAAGCGCTCAACCGACACCATCATCAAGCAGGTGGCGGCGCTGAAGAACATGGTGGACGCTTTCCGCGATTATGCGCGCGCACCACGCATCAAACTCAGTGAACTTGATCTCAATCAGGTAGTACGGGAGGTTGCCACGCTGTACGAATCCAATCCGGCTGTTAAGATTGAACTGGAAGACAGGCCGCTGATGATCATGGGGGATGCCGCACTGCTGCGGCAGGTATTGCACAACCTGATGCAGAACGCACAGGATGCGGTCCTTGACGTTGACATCCCGATGATTCACATTAGCAGCCGACAAGAAGGAAGAAACGCGACCGTCTGCGTGCAGGACAATGGTTCGGGCTTTCCTGCCGAGCTCCTGCCACGCGCGTTCGAGCCCTATGTGACCAGCAAGCCCAAGGGAACCGGGCTGGGACTGGCGGTGGTGAAGAAAATAGCGGAGGAACACCATGGCCAGGTCATATTGGGGAATGGCGAGCAGCAAGGCGCGCGAATTCTTCTCACCCTGCCATTGCTGGAGGCCTAATGCGTAGCAGCGATATATTGATTGTTGATGACGAGATCGGAATACGTGAACTGCTCTCGGAGATCCTGCAGGATGAGGGATACACGGTTGCCCTGGCGGAAAACGCCGAGGTAGCCAGACAGCTGCGCAACCAGACGCGTCCCGCGCTGGTGCTGCTGGACATCTGGATGCCGGACTGCGACGGGGTCACCCTGCTCAAGGAATGGGCCAAGTCCGGCCAGCTCAACATGCCGGTCGTCATGATGTCTGGCCATGCCAGCATCGATACCGCAGTGGAGGCGACCCGCATCGGCGCCTTCGATTTCCTGGAAAAGCCGATTGCCCTGCAAAAGCTGCTCACCACGGTGCAGCGCGCGCTGAAGTATGGCGACATGCAGGCCAATACCTCGCTGAATCTGGACAAGCTGGGACGCAGCGAACCGATTCAGGAGCTCAAGCGCCAGCTGGAGCGGGTGGCCAAGGTCAAGTCGCCGGTGCTGCTGACCGGTGAGCCCGGTTCCGGTTTCGAACTGGTGGCACGCTTTTTCCATCAGGGCAATACGCCCTGGGTGACGCCGGCCAAGCCGGAACAACTGGCGGATGCGCCGCTGGAATTGCTGCAAAAGGCCAATAACGGCGTGTTGTTCCTGCCGGAAATCGGCCAGTACAACCGTCGTGTGCAGCAGGGGCTGTTGTTCCTGCTGTCCAAGCTGGACCGCTTCAACGTGCGCCTGCTGTGTTCCTGCAGCCGGCCATTGCAGGAATTGCTGGTCGATCCGGAATGCGACAACCGCCTGCTGACGGCACTGTCCAGCGTCATCGTGCCGATTCCGCCGCTGCGCGAGCATGCCGAGGACATCATCTTCATCGCCGAACAGATCCTGATCGAGCTGGTGGAGTCGCGCCAGGTGCCCAACAAGAAGCTGACCACCGCCGCACTCAATGCGCTGCGCCAGTATGACTGGCCGGGTAATCTGGAGCAGCTGCGCAGCATCATCAAGAGCCTGGCGCTGACTTCCGAATCGGACGATGTCGACGCGCCCGAGGTCAACAAGGTGCTGGCGCAGTTCCGCCACGAAAAGCCGGTGGAGGAGTCGGGCTTCGACTTCAACATGCCGCTGCGCGAATTGCGTGAGCAGCTGGAGCGGCGGTATTTCGAGTACCACATCTCGCTGGAAAACGGCAATATGAGCCGCGTGGCACAGAAGGTGGGCTTGGAACGTACCCACCTGTACCGCAAGCTCAAGCAACTGGGCATTAAGTTTGCCCGCAAGGTGGTCGAGGAGTAATCCCTGTCCCGCCCAAGCAGACGCCAGCCTCGTGCTGGCGTTTTGTTTTGCCGGCTAGCTCGCTGGAGCTATGGCATCCCTGGCCTGATTTGACTAAGCTTTGACCCCATGACAGATCTGAATGATGCAGCCCTGCTGCGCTATAGCCGGCACATCCTGCTGCCGGAAATCGATATCGAAGGCCAGCAGCGGCTGCTGGCAAGCCGTGTGCTGGTGATCGGTGCCGGGGGGCTGGGCTCGCCGGTGGCGCTGTATCTGGCCAGTGCCGGTGTCGGTCATATCACCCTGGCCGATGACGACCAGGTGGAGCTGAGCAATCTGCAGCGCCAGGTGGTGCATGAGATGGCATCACTGGGGCAGAACAAGGCCGAATCGGCGCGGGCGCGCATGCTGGGGCTGAACCCGGAGATCCAGGTGCGGGCGCTGGCCGAGCGCTTAAGCGCAGACCGCCTGCTGGAAGAAGCGAGACAACACGATCTGTTGCTGGACTGTTCGGACAATTTCGCTACCCGCCATGCGGTGAACCGTGCCAGCGTGGCGGCTGGTGTGCCGCTGGTATCCGGTGCCGCGGTGCGCTTTGCCGGGCAGTTGGCGGTATTCGACCCGCGCGTGCCCGGCTCACCCTGCTATCACTGCCTGTTTGCCGAGGAGGGCGAGGTGTCGGATGGCCCGTGTGCCACCTTTGGCGTGTTGTCACCGCTGGTGGGGGTGATGGGCAGCATGCAGGCGGTGGAGGCGGTAAAGCTGCTGGCCGGGCGACAAGCGGTGCTGGGGCGACTGACTCTGTACGATGCGCTGAGCGGTGAGATCCGTCAGCTGAAATTCAGCCGCGATCCGGCCTGCCCGGTGTGTGCTGCGGCCTGAGCGTCCCCGGTTCTGACCAACACAAAGCCCCGCATTGGCGGGGCTTTGTGTTGGATGGCTCAGGTACCCAGCTGCTGGTTCAGTATCTGATGCACTTCCTTAAAGTCCATCACGCCGACATAGCGTTTGAGAATATTGCCCTGCTTGTCGATCAGAAAGGTGGTCGGTGCCAGCTGGATGTCACCGAAGGCCTTGGCAATGCTGCCCTGCCCATCCAGGGCGACAAAGAAGGGCAGCTGGTTTTGCTGTACAAAAGCCTGCACGTAATTGGGCGGGTCGTAGCTCATGGCCACGGCCATCACCTGCAGGCCGCGCGCAGCGTACTGCTGATGCAGTTTCTTGATTTCCGGCATTTCCTCCACGCAGCCGGAACAACTGGTGGCCCAGAAATTGACCAGGACCACCTTGCCCTTGAGCGAGGCGGTATCGGCGTGCTGGCCGCTCAGCGAGGTATAGCTGACCTGCGGTGCCGCATTGCGGTCGAACAGCAGGGTATAGGCCACCAGGCCGATGACGGCAACCGCCAGTAGTGCGATCAGTACCTTCTTCATGCTTGCTACATCCGGAAAAGGGATAGACAGCAGCCCCGTCTGGCGGGGCTGTCGGGCTTATTGGTCCAGCATGGACTGCAGGAGTTCCTTCAATTGTCCTTCCAGTGACACGGCCTTGTTCTGCTTGGCATCAAACACCACAAAAGTCACGTCGGCCTCGGCAACCACCTTGTCGCTACCGGCCAGGGTGACCCGCTGGTGCATGACGGCGCTGCGGCTGCCTATGCTCTTGACCGAGGTGGCCAGGGCCAGTTCGTCGCCCATGGTGGCCGGGTAGCGGTAGTCGATATTGATGTTGACCACTACCAGTGCCAGCCCGGATTGCAGAAACCAGGGCAGATCGCCACGGTCTTCGAAAAAGCTCCAGCGGGCTTCTTCCAGAAATTCCAGATAGCGGGCGTTGTTGACGTGGCCGTACAGGTCCAGATGATAACCCCGGACCTTGATGCGTGTTTCATGCGACATGTGTTTCCCCTTGTGGTGAACGCTGTACCTCAATCCTCGGCGTTGAGGTCCAGCGGGACGAATGGTTCGCGCTCTAGTGGCGTCTCGACCATATCGGTGAGTACGGAGTGGATTTCTACTTCAAACCACTCCAGAAACAGGGCGGGAGAAAGTTGCTCCGGCCACAGTTGTTCATCATCGCACCAGTCGGCCAGCTCTGCCTGAAACAGCAGGCGATAGTGCTGCAGCACGAAGTCGGCGGCCGAGGCGTAATCGTCGGCTGCCGGAATCAGCAGGGCATTGCAGTCGCGGGTGAGAATGTCCAGATCCAGCTGCCCGTCGAGATCGCCAGGCAGTTGCTGCAGCCAGTCGAGAAAGGGGGCTTTGGGGCGGATCAGCGCAATGCTGCGGTTGACTTCAAACATGATGCTTCCTTGTCGTGGGTTCGACTAATTGTTGTCCCGGCTAAAGGTAAAGGCCTTGACGATGGTCAGGGGCCCCTTGCCGGCCAGTGAGGGGGGAAAGCGGCCGAATGGGGCATGTCGGGTGACCAGATTGATGGCCGCTTCGTCCACCAGGCTGTTGCCGGATTTTTTCACCAGCTGGATGTCCTGCAAGCTGCCATCCGGCAGGATGCTGACCGCGAGGGTGACCGAGCCGTAGATATGCTGCTGGCGCAAGGCTTCCGGATAGTTTTGTCGCCCGATGCGTTCCATGCGCAGCCGCCAGTCTTCCTTGTAGCGTGCCCAGGCATAGCGATTGGCGCTGTCACCTGCGCCATCGGCCGTGCCGCTTTCCAGCGTGCTGTCTTTCACGTCGCGGTCCCCGCGCTGCACGCTGCCGAGGTTGGCGATCTGCCCCAGCAGGTTGGCGGCGCTCAGTGGTGCACTTGCACTGTTCTGGGTCGGATTGGCTGCGGCCAGTGCCGGTTTTTTGCGGTGGTTCTCGTGCAGCAGATTGGTGTCGTTGCTGGCTGGCAGCGCGGCGACGGACTGCTCGGTCTGTTCGGATTTGGCCGTGGGCCGGCTGTGGCTGGCCAGATGATTGGGGGCGCTGGTATTGCCGCGGCCCTGGTTGCTGTCTTCACTCTGGCGGAGGGTGGGCAGGGCTTGCCGTGTCGGCACCTGCACCAGCTGGATATTGATACGGTTGTTATCGGGCAGGGTGATGCCGGGAGTCCATGAAATGACGCTGCTGGCCAGCAGTAAGGCATGAGCCAGCAGGGACGCTGCGATCATGATGATCAGCGGTCCGTTCGTGCTGGTGCTGGTGGGTTTGCGCAGATTGGCGGTCATGGGCAACTGGCGGCCTCCGTAAGTCTGCTGCAGTTTACCATGGCTGGGGATGTGCCAAGAAAAACGCCGCGCTGGGCGCGGCGTGGGGCGTGTCAGATTATTTGTCCAGCATGCTGCGCAGCATCCAGGCGGTTTTTTCATGCACTTGCAGACGCTGGGTCAGCAGGTCGGCGGTCGGCTCGTCGGCAGCGCGCTCGGCCAGCGGGAAAATGCTGCGGGCCGTGCGACAGAGGATTTCATGGCCATCCACCAGTTGTGCCAGCATTTCTTCGGCCTTGGGCACGCCGCTGGCCTCGGCAATGGCGGTCAGCTTGGCGTAGTCGGCATAGCTGCCGGGCGCGAAGTGACCCAGGGCGCGGATGCGCTCGGCGATCAGGTCCACGGCCAGCGACAGTTCGTTGTATTGCGTCTCGAACATCAGGTGCAGGGTGTTGAACATCGGCCCGGTGACGTTCCAGTGAAAATTGTGGGTTTTCAGATACAGGGTGTAGGTGTCTGCCAGCAGGCGGGAGAGGCCGTGGGCGATGTCCTGACGATCTTGTTCGTTGATGCCGATATCCATATGCAAACTCCTGGTTGGTGGGCAAGCCGGACCGGATCAGGCTGCCAGGCGCGGCTTGAGCGCGGCTGGATTTGGTCTAGAATTGCCCTTTTGCGGAAAAATCACCATGAAACCCTGGCTGGTCTGTAGCGGCCATACCGTGCGTCTCACCTTGCATGTCCAGCCCGGCGCCCGAAAAACCGAGGTGGCGGGCGAGCATGGCGACTGCCTGAAAATCCGCCTGGCCGCGCCGCCGGTCGACGGCAAGGCCAATGCGGCATTGCTATCCTGGCTGGCCGACTGTTTTGCGGTCGGCAAGCGCGCGGTGGCCTTGCAGGCCGGTGACAAGAGCCGCCACAAGGTGGTGCTGATCACCTCGTCACTGGCCGAGCCGGAAGTGCTGGCCTTGCTGGGCATTCAGTGAAGGCGCTGCTGCTGGTCCGCTGGCTTGTCGACACGGCTGAATTCGCCCTCGATGACATCATCCGCTGCCCTGGTGGCGGCGGCCATGTTCAGTGCCGGGCCCTTGAATGGTAGCAGCAGCAGTATAGCCAGCAGATCGCTGAGGATGCCAGGAATGGCAAACAGCAGGCCGGACAAGGCATAGCGCAGGGGCCACAGCAGTGAGTACAGCGACACCTGCTGGCCTTGGCGCAGCACGCTGGACAGCGTCAGCAAGGCGCCCAGCTTCTGGTTGCGCAGCATCCAGATGCCCAGCAGACTGCTGGCCAGCACCAGCAGGAACACCACGCCACCGCCCAGGTGATGGGCCAGCGTGACCAGGGTGGCGATTTCCAGCAAGGGATAAAGCAGTAACAACAGCAAGATGGCGCGCATCGAATCAAGGTATCCGTATGAATTGTCTGATGGTGATCTGCAATGTGCCGGACGAAACCACCGCCACGCACATTGCACATGTTCTGGTGCAGGAGCGTCTGGCTGCCTGCGTCAATATCCTGCCAGCCTGCAGGTCGGTTTATCGCTGGGAGGGCGAGCTGCAGGAAGCCAGTGAAATCCCCCTGCTGATCAAGACCACCCCGACCGGCTATCCCGGCCTGCAGCAGCGTTTGCTCGGGCTGCATCCTTATGATGTGCCGGAAATCATCGCATTGCCAGTGGCACAGGGCTTGCCCGCTTACCTGACATGGGTATCGCAGTCGCTGCTTTCAAGTGATGACTAGCGGGCGCGGAGGGAATTTGGACCGCGGGCCCTTGGTCATGGTTCCAGCCGTGTAGCATGAAATGCGGGTCTATGCCCCGGTTTTTCCAAATTATTTCGGTAAAAGCCTTGACTGAAAAAGACGGTTTTATTATAGTTGCGAACTCTTTCGTGGGTCGGTAGCTCAGCCGGTAGAGCAGCGGACTTTTAATCCGTTGGTCGCGAGTTCGAATCTCGCCCGACCCACCACCGTTTCGGGTTGTTAGCTCAGTTGGTAGAGCAGCGGACTCTTAATCCGTAGGTCGAGTGTTCGAGCCACTCACAACCCACCAGTTTTTCCGGTTTTGCCATCAGGCAAGACACGGGTCGGTAGCTCAGCCGGTAGAGCAGCGGACTTTTAATCCGTTGGTCGCGAGTTCGAATCTCGCCCGACCCACCACCGCTTTAGCGGGTTGTTAGCTCAGTTGGTAGAGCAGCGGACTCTTAATCCGTAGGTCGAGTGTTCGAGCCACTCACAACCCACCAGTTTGTCGTTGTCACTCATTGCAGGATCGGGTCGGTAGCTCAGCCGGTAGAGCAGCGGACTTTTAATCCGTTGGTCGCGAGTTCGAATCTCGCCCGACCCACCACCGCTTTGCGGGTTGTTAGCTCAGTTGGTAGAGCAGCGGACTCTTAATCCGTAGGTCGAGTGTTCGAGCCACTCACAACCCACCAGTCAGTCTGCAGAAGCCCGGTCACCCTAGTGTGGCCGGGCTTTTTGCATTGTGCTGATGCCCTGTGGTCGTCAAGCCGGCCATCCGCGTGGATAATGGATGCGTCGAGAATACCTGTGAGAGGGCAAGGCAATGATCAAGAAATTCGCTTGTGTGTTGTGGCTGGCGACGATGGCGCTGCCAGCGCTGGCGCAAACGTTGGATGAGCAGCTGCTGGCAGCGCAGATGGCTTACCAGCAGGCAAACAATCTGCAGGAGCAGGCCCAGGCGCGCCTGACGCAGGCGCAGGCGGCCAAACAGCAGGCGGACCAGCGGCTGGCCGATGCGCAAATGGCGGCGCAGCGTGCGGCGGAAGAGCTGTCGGCGGCGACCGCAGCGAATACGGCGGCCAGTGAGCAGTTGCAGCAGCATACCCGGCAACTGCAGGAGGCATGGCAGCGCAAGGAAGCCGGCGGTTGAGGCGGCGCGGCGGGTTTACTGAGCGCCGCGGCTGAGCTGCTGATAGCGGTTGATGTCTTCCTGCATTTTCTGGCGCACGCTGTTGAGCTCGGCCTGCTTGGTGCTGATCAGCGCGCCCAGACCCTTTTGTTCCTGCTGGATGACCTGGATATTGTGCTGCAGGGCCGGTGCTGCCGGCCGGTGCAGTTTCTGGTTGGTGTCTTGCTCTTTCAGCATGTCGCGCAGCTGCAGGTTGAGGCCCTTCAACCTGGAATACTGGGCATCCAGCGATGCTTGCAGGATGCTCAGCTGCTTTTCCCGGTCGGCCTTCAGTTCGCCAACACTGCGGTAACTTTCCAGCAAACCCTTGTCATAGCGTGCGCTGTCCAGCTGGCGCTGTTGTTCCTGCTTGTGCAGGGCCTCGCTGGCTTCGCGCTGGCGGCGTGCCTGTTCACTTTCCGCCGGTTTGCGTATCACACCCTGACGACTGAGCTCGGCCACGCCCTGCTTCTGGTTTTGCAGCGGCGCGGCATCGCTGTAGTGCACCTTGCCTGCTTCGTCCACCCACTTGTACAGCGTGCCATCAGCCATGGCCACGCTGCCGCTGAGCAAGATCAACAAGGCAGACAAGTGCTGGGTCATTTTTCACTCACTCCATATTGGGCGCGATAAGCGCGTACTGCCGTCAGGTGTTGCGCCAGTTGCGGGCTGTCCTCAAGGAAGCCCAGCAGGTCTTGCAGGGTGGCGATGGCCACGACCGGCATGCCATATTGCTGTGCCACTTCCTGCACCGCGGACAATTCACCGCTGCCGCGCTCCATGCGGTCCAGCGCGATGGCTACGCCTGCGGGG
>NZ_JAELTZ010000162.1:0-302 GCF_016429115.1 Aquitalea sp. ASV15
GAAGTGGTTTGTGTAGGATAGGTGGGAGGCTTTGAAGCCAGGACGCTAGTTCTGGTGGAGCCGACCTTGAAATACCACCCTGACCCCTTTGAGGTTCTAACGGGACCTGTCTCTTATACACATCTGACGCTGCCGACGAACGAACAACAGTGTAGATCTCGGTGGTCGCCGGATGATTAAAAAGGGGGGGGGGGGGGGGGGGGGGGGGGGGGGGGGGGGGGGGGGGGGGGGGGGGGGGGGGGGGGGGGGGGGGGGGGGGGGGGGGGGGGGGGGGGGGGGGGGGGGGGGGGGGGGGGGGGGGG